>JAYKHK010000132.1:0-22475 GCA_035284785.1 Cyanobacteriota bacterium
CGGCCACCAGCAGCTTGATCAGGTCGTACTGGGTGCGGTTGGTGTCCTGGTACTCATCCACAAGCACGTGGCGGAAGCGGCGGTGCCAGTAGCTGCGGATCTGCTCGTTCTGGCGCAGCAGCTGCACGGGCAGCAGCAGCAGGTCGTCGAAGTCGAGGGCGTTGTTCGCCGCCAGGGCGCGGCGGTAGAGCCGGTAGGCCTCGGCCTCCTTGCGGCCCCGCTGGCCCTCGGCCTTCGCCTCCATCTCCTCGGGCAGCCAGCCCTGGTTCTTGGCGTTGCTGATCGCCCAGCGCACCTTCTTGGGCTCGAAGCGCTTGGGATCCAGACCCAGCTCCTGGGTCACGATCTCCTTCACCAGCGTCTGGGCGTCGCTCTCGTCGTAGATCGAGAACTGGCGGGTCCAGCTGAGGCCCTCCGGGTCCTTGAACTTGTCGATGTCGAAGCGCAGCAGGCGGGCGAACAGGGCGTGGAAGGTGCCGATCCAGAGGTCTTTGATCACCTCGCGGTAGATGCGGCTGCGCAGCTGTTTTTGCTCCACCAGTGGCAGGGTGGCCCAGGGCTGGCCGAATTGGCGCTGGGCCAGGGCCTGGGCGAGCAGCACCTCCAGCCGCTCCTTCATCTCCCGCGAGGCCTTGTTGGTGAAGGTCACCGCCAACAGGGCCGCCGGGTCGACACCGTGGTGGCCGATCAGATGGGCGATGCGGTGCGTGAGAGCACGGGTTTTGCCGCTGCCCGCCCCGGCCACCACCAGCAGGGGCCCACTGGCGTGATCCACGGCCCGTCGCTGGGCATCGTTCAGACCGGCAAGAAAGCTCATCAAAGGATGGTATCGAGGCCGTTGCTGCCCTTGCCACTCCCCTGGCTGGCTTGGCGGGGTGGCTCGGGGCGCGGGGATGCTCCGTAACCTTTGCCGATGATTGTCTCAGGGGTCGCGCATTGATGGCCGCGCATGCACCTGCCCCCTCGGGCCGGCCAGAGGGCTCCTATCGGCCAGACATCGATGGGCTGCGGGCCGTGGCCGTGCTGGCCGTGATCCTGTTTCACTTCAACGAAGCCCTGCTGCCCAGCGGCTTTCTTGGGGTGGATGTGTTTTTTGTGATCTCGGGGTTTGTGATCACGGGCTCCCTGGCCCGCCATCAGGAACACCGGTTGCGTCCGTTTTTGCTCCAGTTTTACGCCCGTCGCGTGAAGCGGTTGTTGCCGCTGCTGATCGTTTGTGTGCTGCTCACCTCGCTGGTGGGAGCCCTGGTGGTGACCCCGGGATCGGAGGAAGCCACGGCCACCTGGCAAACGGGGGTGGCGGCGCTCTTTGGAGCGGGCAACCTCGTGTTGCACGCGCGGCAGTTTGATTACTTCGCCCCCACCACGGGGCTCAACCTCTTCACCCACACCTGGTCGTTGGGGGTGGAGGAGCAGTTTTATCTGCTCTTCCCCTTCATCGTTTTTGCCAGCGGCTTTGCCCGGGGCGCTCCAGGTGGCGGGCGGCGGCTGGCCTGGCCCTTGCTCCTGCTCAGTGGGGCCTCCCTGGTGGGCTGGCTGGTGCTCAATCAACGGGATCCAGGCCTGGCCTACTACCTCTTCCCCGTGCGTTTCTGGGAGATGGCCGCCGGTGCCTTGGCCTACCTGGCCTGGCGCGCCCGCCCCGTGGCCGCCTGGCTGGCCCCTCCCCTGCCCACCGTTCCTTTGGCCTTGGCCCTGCTGGTGCTTCTCGCCTTGCCCAAGGCGTTTGCCACCCTGGCCACGGTGGCGGCGGTGGCCGTGACGGCCCTGCTGCTCTGGGGCCTGACGCCCGATCAGATCACGACGCGTCTGCTCAGCACGGCTCCGATGCGGGAGATCGGCCTGCTCTCCTATGCCCTCTATCTCTGGCACTGGAGCGTGCTCTCGCTCAGCGCCTGGACCGTGGGCATCCATCCTTGGACCGTGCCCTTTCAGCTGGCCCTCATCGCCCTATTGGCGGTGTGGAGCCATCGCTGCATCGAAAATCCGCTCCGTCGGGCCGCCTGGGGAGGCACCCCCCGGCTCACGCTGCTCTACGGCCTGCTGTCCGTTTCCCTCGCCAGCCTCCTGATCTACGGGCAGGGCCATCTTTGGCAAGGCAAGCTGTTTGCAGGCGATCCAGCCCGAGCCCAGATGCTGCCCTGGCAGAAACAGCTGGCCATCTCCGGCACCTCCGTCACGAGCCTCCACTGCCACACCGAGCCCGCCGATCCCGAAGGGCCTTTCACCCCCTATGCCCGCCGCTGCACCACGGAGCGCCGGCCCGGCGATCGCCAGCGCCTGTTTGTGCTCGGCGACAGCCATGCCCTCACCCTGTTGCCCCTGGAGGAGCGCCTTCATGCCTCGTTGCCCCTGCAGATCACCCATTACTCCCGAAACGGATGTCCCATGCCGCCTTCCGCCGCGGGGCATGAATCGAGTGGTTGTTGGGCCTTCAGCCAGCAAGCGCTCGATTCTGTGCTTGCGGAGGTGAGGCCGGGGGATGTGGTGTTGGTGCACAACTATTTCCGCTCCCATTTCGGCGAGGGGGAAGACACCCGCTCCATGCAGATCGATGGGCAGGGGCGCCATGTTCAGGGCGAGAGGGCCAAGGTGAGCTACTACGAACGGGCCTTGGCTTCCTTGGCGGATGCCCTCGCGGCCAAGGGGGCCTCGTTGCTGATCATGGCCGATGTGCCGCGTTTTCTCGCCCTCAAGGTGGATCAAAACCTCTGCGTGCAGGAATGGTTTCGCCCCAGGCTCCCCGCCTCCTGCCGCGCAGCGTTGCAGCAGAGCCGTCGCGCCCATGAGGAGGATCACCTGGCGCTGCGCCGCATGTTTGCCAGCCTGGAGCGGGCCCATCGCAATGTGCATGTGTTTGATCCGGCGGCCACGCTGTGTCCGGATGGGGTGTGCCGCAGCCATGATCCACAGGGCAACCTGCTTTACCGCGACCGCGACCATCTCGAGACCCGGGCGGTGCAACAGCTGGCCGAGCCACTGCGCAGCTTCCTCCAGAAGCGGGGTCTGCTGGCCCCCGCTGGCTGAGCCGGGGGGCGGGACGTACATTGATCAGCCCTGCGCCAGGCCAGCCGTTGGCCCAGACCCCAGCCAGCCCCTTTCGCCCCATCCCGATCTTCATCGGTTACGACCCTCGCGAGCGGGCCGCCACCAATGTGCTGATCGATAGCCTCTACCAACACAGCCGTCGGCCGCTGGCGATCAGCCCGATCGTCACCCCCCAACTGGAGGAGGTGTTTCACAGGGAGCGGGATCCCAAGCAAAGCACCGCCTTTTCCTTCACCCGCTTTCTGGTGCCTTGGCTGATGAGTTATCAGGGCTGGGCGATCTTCATGGATTGCGACATGCTTTGCCGGGGCGATATCGGCGAGCTTTGGGATC
This sequence comes from Cyanobacteriota bacterium, assembly GCA_035284785.1. GTDB lineage: Bacteria > Cyanobacteriota > Cyanobacteriia > PCC-6307 > Cyanobiaceae > Cyanobium. The sequence continues at coordinate 3,382 of JAYKHK010000132.1, forward strand.
TGCGGGATGAGCGCTACGCCGTGCTCTGCGTGCAGCATGAGCATGTGCCAAACGAGAGCGTGAAGTTTCTCGGGGAGGTGCAAAGCCCTTATCCCAAAAAAAACTGGAGTTCCCTGATGCTCCTCAACTGCGCCCGTTGCACCGCCCTCAGCCCCGAGTATGTGAATGGGGCCAGCGGCCTGGAGCTGCATCGCTTCCACTGGCTCGCCGGGGATCATGAGATCGGTGCCCTCCCCGATCGCTGGAACCATCTTGTGGATGTGCAGCCACCGCCCCAGGCGGCCGCGGCGGAAGGAGGCCCCACCCTGTTGCATTGGACCCTGGGTGGACCGTGGTTTCGCGAGCAGCGCACGATGGGCGGTCCCCTGGCGGCGGAGTGGTTCAGCGCCCGGGATGACGCCCTGCGCCTGTGGGATTGAGCATCGTCACGGTGTGCATGAATCGCCGGGAGCACCTTCTGGCGACGGCCCCGCAGGTGTCGGCCTGGCCCCATCACAGGGAGCACCTGATTGTGGATTGGAGCAGCGCGGAGCCGTTGCGCCGGGAGGAGCTGCCAGCGGATCCACGGCTGCGTTTGTTGCGGGTGGAGGGGGAGCCGCGTTGGAACTTGTGCCGGGCCTACAACTTTGCCGTCGCCCAAGCCCGCGGCGAATGGCTGCTGAAGCTGGATGCGGATGCCTGGCCAACGGAGGCCTTCGCTCCCGATCAACCGGGTCTGCGGCTGGAGGGCGATGGGAGTGGCGAGAGGGGCCCGCTGTGTGCGTTTGGCAGCGGACCGGAGGGCCGCAAGGGACAGTTTTTGATCGAGCGCGGGCTGTTCGAGGCGGTGGCTGGATTCAATGAGTTGCTGGTGGGCTATGGCTTTGACGACAAGGATCTACTGGCTCGTTTGTTGCAGCACACTGGCGAGATGGCCGCAAAGCTGCCGCAGGAGTGGATCGGGGTGATTGCCCACAGCGATGCGGAGCGTGCGGAGCAGGGAGCGAGCCGCGGTGGATTGGCGGTGAGCCAGGGATTGGCGGCGATGCGTGCGACGCGCCTGGCGAACCGCCTCCTGGCGGCCCACTGTCCATGGGGGCCGCGGTCCGGGCGATCGGCCTATCGCCAGGAGGCTCCTGGCCTTTGGCGCCTTGAGCCCGGCAGCCTGCCGCGCCCCCCGCAGCAGGTGGCCGCGGAGGCGGAGCATGCCCGGCGCATGACCTTCTGGGGCTTCTTCCTCGCCATCCCCGAAGTGTTTCTTGAGGTGCTCCCCTTCAGCCTGTTTCCCCCCGCCCGCCAGGGACGTTGGCAGGTGCGCTGGTGGCATCGGCTCTGGTGGCACAGCGGCCGGCGCTTGCTGGAGCTGCCCGTGACAGCCCTGGTGGGTGGTCGCCAGCTGCTTGCGGGGGGAAGCCGTCGTCCCCCCCAGGACGGCTGCCAATGGGATTGAGCATCGTCACGGTGTGCATGAACCGTCGGGAGCACCTTCTGGCGACGGCCCCCAAGGTGGCGGCCTGGCCGCACCATGGGGAGCACCTGATTGTGGATTGGAGCAGCGCGGTGCCCCTGCGGCGGGAGGAGCTGCCCGCCGATCCCCGCATCCGGCTGCTGCGGGTGGAGGGGGAGACCGGCTGGATGCCCTCCAGGGCCTACAACTTTGCCCTCAGCCAGGCCCGGGGCGACTGGTTGATGCGCATGGATGCCGATTGCTCCCCAACCCTCCACCTCAGGCCCGATGCCCTGATGGCCGCCGGCCTGGCCTGGGTGGGAAGCGGGGGGGAGGGACGCTTCGGCCAGTTCCTGATTGAGCGCGCCACGCTGGAAGGGGTGGGAGGCTTCAACGAATACCTCTCCGGTTGGGGCTTTGAGGACAAGGACCTTCGGGCCCGGCTGGAGGTGCAGCAGGGGCTGGGGCTGGGCCCCCTGCCGGCGGTGGCCATCGAGGTGATTGAGCATTCCGATGAAGAGCGCATGGGGCAGCCCCGAGCTCGCCAAGGCCAGGCGTTGCGCCGCAACCTCGGCCTGGCCACGATGCGCTCTTCCCGCCTGGCCAACCGCCTGATGGCCGCCCATTACCCCTGGGGGCGGGTCACCCCTCGCTCCCGGTACGAGGAGGCGGCCCCTGGCCAGTGGCGGGTGATCCCCGAGTCTCTTCCGCGCCCCTCGCCAGAGACGGCCGACGAGATCGACCATGCCAGGCGGATGGAATTTTGGAGTTGCTTTTTGGCCATCCCTGATGTGTTTTTGGCCGATCTACCCATCAAGCTGGTGCCCCATCCCCGCCGCGGGGTGTGGCAGGTGCGCTGGTGGCATCGGCTTTGGTGGCACACCGGCCGTCGCCTGTTGCAGCTGCCGGTGATTGTGCTGAGCTGGACGAGGGGTGTTCTGGGGCGACCGCCAGAACCATCCTGATGGCTTGCAAATAGGGGTGCTCAGTCAATCGGGCAAGCTCTTGCGGCGAGCGACGCTGGGGTCTCTGGATTCTTTGCCCCTTGACTGCTTGGGATGGCGGCCGCTCTCATTTGGGCGACCCAAATCGGTTTTTTTCTAGTGGCCTCCTTCACTGAGGGGTAACTTTCTGCCGTGATTCGTCTCACCCTCGCGTCCAACGCCATCCACCTGGAGGCGGCCCGTCGTCTTCGGGATGGGTTGCTCCCCGGCAATCGCGGGCTTGAGCTGCTGCTTTGGGAGCCACAGCGCTTTTCTCTCACCGTCGCCGATCGACGCCGCTGGCCCATGCGCCTGCCAGCCAGGCCCCTGAGCTATGCGCTCCTGGCTCCTTGGGCCCTGCTGGGGCTCATTCGGGAGCTGCGCCTGGCCCACCGAAGCGGCGCGGGGGTGGGGTTGCGGCTGCTTCTGGCCCGGGCGCGCCGCCTGTCCCTGCTCGATGACGGGCTTGATCAATACAGGGCTCGGCCCAAGGCGGTGGATCCGGAGAGCTTCCCTGCGGGCATCGATTGCTGGCTCTTCTCGGATGCTCCAGCCTGGCGCGCGCCCTGGTGTGGCCGCTTCCGCTGCCGGGAGTTGGGCCCCCTCTTCCCCGCGCCCACCCCAACATCAGCGGCAGTCACTCCAGAGCCCGGGTTGGCCGCAAGCCACCCGCAGGGCACCCTGATCATTGACTCCCCAGGGGTCGAGCGCCTGGAGGGGCAGGCGTCAGCCCTTCCCCGTCCCTGGTGTTTGATGGCCCATCCGGTGCTCGCCAAGCGATCTTGGCGGTTGGCGCCGGAGGCTGGGGACAGCTCCCGGCAGGGACCTCCTGAGGAGCTGCTGCCCAGCTGGAGGGGAACCGTGGTGGTGGGGGAAAGCTTGATGCTCCTGGCGGCGCTGCGTTTGCGCTCGCCGGACACCAAGCTCGTGCTCGCGCTGCCCCCATCGGTGGATGGTCACTTGCAGGCCTGTGTCGCCGAGGCGGTTGCCGCGGAGCCGTTGATCAGCCTTGCGGGCGCCTGAGCCTCGGGGGCTTGGCCAGAACGGGGGGCTCAGGCCACCTCTTGCAGCACCGCCAACACTTCCGTTGCGGTGTGGTCCCAGCGAAACCGGCTGGCCCGCGCGGCTCCCGCCCGCGCCAGGGCCTCAGCCAGGCCCCCCTCCCGCTCCAGCTGGGCCATGGCAGCGGCAATGTCTGCCGGGCTGCGGGGGTTCACGAGCAGGGCCGCCTCCCCCACCACCTCTGGCAGGGCGCCGGCCCGCGCTGCAATCACCGGGGCGCCACAGGCCATGGCCTCCAGGGCCGGCAACCCAAAGCCCTCCCAGAGACTCACCATCAGCAGGGCGCGGCAGCGGTTGAGGAGTTCCAGCCGCTGCTGATCACTCACCCAGGCCAGCCAGTCGCACCGCGGCCCGATGCCCAATTCAGCGGCGAGTTTTTGCAGCCTGGGGGTGTAGCGGTCATCGTGGGGGCCCACCACTTTCAGCCGCAGCTCCTTGCCAGGATCAGGAACGGCGGCGAAGGCCCGCAACACCGCGGCCAGGTTTTTGTGGGGGTCGTGGCGACCGAGCACCAGGAAAAAGGGCTCCCGCCTCAGCCCCAGCGGCCGCAGCCGCCCGGGATCAAAGCCGAGCCGGATGGGCACCAGGCGCCTGTGGGGCACCCCCAGGCGGGCGTGCACTTCTCGAGCGGTGGCTTCGGAATTGCAGAGCACGCGAACAGCCCGGTGCAACACCAGGGGCACGTAGGCGAGGTGGTAGGCCAACAGGGGGCTGGGCTGGGGGTAGCGAAGAGGCAGCAGGTCGTGGGCCAACACCACGGACCGCACCCCTCGCAGCAGGGGCGCCTCCGGCAGCGGCGAGAGGAGGAGGGGGGCTCCGCTGGCCTTGAGCAGCCGGGGCAGCTGGTTTTGCGTCCAGAGCAGCCTGGCCAGGTGTCCCTTGCGGCCGTGCTCGGGCGAGAGATGGCTCGGGATCGGCAGGCTGCCGGGTCGGTCGCCAGCGAGGGGGTCGAGGAGGGGGACCTGCGCCGGATCCAGGGCGGCCACGAGGTCGCGAGCCACCACGCCGATGCCCGTGGGCCGATGGCTGAGGTAACTGCCGTTGAAGAGGGCCAAGGGGGTGCTCATGGCTGCCTCCGGTCTGGGGCCTGCCCGGTGCGGCCCCCCCGCCAAACCTCCAGCGCCCCCGTCAGCACGGCCCAGCTGCGGCCAGGCTGAAGGGGCAGCCGGACGGCGCTCACCACCAGCAGCCGCAGACTGCGCAGCGCCACCACCCAAGGGGGACAGTGGCGCCCCAAAAAACGCAAGTAGCTCACCGTGGAGAGTCGCCAGCGACGGGGGGAGCTGCTGCCGCTGCCCTGGCCGCGGCGGTGCGTGATGCGGGGGGAGGGCAGCCACAGCACGGGCGCTCCGAGGCGTCCCAGCCGCAGACAGAGATCCATGTCTTCGTAATAGAGGGGAAAGGCGGGATCGAAACGGGCCGAGGGGTGATGGGCCGTGGGTCGCAGCGCCAGGCTGCAGCCGCTCAACCAGTCGAGCCGCAAGGGCCCCTCTGAGCCGCTGCCGCCGCTGGGCAGCCGGCGTGAGCGGAAGCGCAGGCCTGGAGTGAACCAGCCGCCGCTGGCCTCCAGCGCTCCTGTGCCGTCGTCCACGGCCGTGCCCACCAGGCTGTGCGGGTCCAACTCCGCCAAGCGTTGGGTCAGCTCCTCCAGCTCATCGCCTCCGGGCAGGGCCGTATCGGGGTTGAGGAGCCACACCCAGCCCCGCCACCCCTGCTCCTCCAGCCAAGCCATGGCCCGGTTGCAGCCAGCTCCGAAGCCATCCCCCTCTCGGCCCATCAACAGCTGCAGGGCCATGGGGGCCCGGGAGGATGGGGAGGCGCGCAGCTTCGCCAGGTCCACCGGCTGGCTGAGGGGACTGTTGTCCACCACCACCCAGTGAGCCGGCCCCACCCGCTGGCATGCCAGATCCCTGGCCAGATCGCAGAGCACCCCTGCGCTGTGGTGCGCCACCGTCACAACGGCCAGGGCAGGTGGTTGGCACGGGGCTCGGGTGGCCGGCATGGGGGCGAGCGTACGAGATCTGCCAGGGCCTTAGCCCCGGCAAGGCAAGCGATAGGCTCCGCCCATTGAACTGGTGTGGCGATGCGATTCGTGGTGGCGGTGCCGGCCCGCCTCGATTCAGCCCGGTTGCCCGGCAAGGTGATGGCCGATATCGGGGGGCGCCCGATGCTTGAGCGGGTCTTGGCGCGCTGTGCTCTGGCCCGTCGGCCTGCCGCGGTGGTGCTCTGCACCGACAGCCCCTCCTTGGTGGAGGCTGCCGAGCGCTGGGGTTTTCCGGCGCTGCTCACCTCGCCGGAGTGCAGCTCCGGCAGTGAGCGCCTGGCTTCGGCCTTGCAGGCCATCGTGGCTTTCGCCGGTGGCGAGGCCGGATCGTCCCTTTCTGAAACGGTGGTGTTGAACGTGCAGGGCGACCAGCCCTTTATCGATCCGGCGGTGATCGACGCCATGGCAGCGGAATTCGAGCGTTGCCGCCCCGTGCCTGAGGTGCTCACCCCCATTTATCGCCTGGGGCCGGAGAAGCTGCACAACCCCAATGTGGTGAAAACCCTGGTGAGTGCGGATGGTCGGGCGCTTTACTTCTCCCGTTCCGCCCTCCCCCACGTCCGCGGGGTGGAGCCGGAGGAGTGGCATGCCCATGCTCCCTTTTGGGGGCATGTGGGTCTCTACGGCTACCGGGCGGATGTGCTGGCGCGGTGGAACTCCCTGCCCGTCTCGCCGCTGGAGCACATCGAGAAGCTCGAGCAACTCAGGCTGTTGGAAGCGGGCATTGCGATCGGCACGTTTGAGGTGGCCGGAGACTTCCTCTCCGTTGACACTCCAGAACAACTGGAGCAGGCCAGGGCCCTCGCTGCAGCGTCCGCTGACGATCCGGTCGCCTGAAAACGCAGGCTCAACCTCTCGCCAATCCCGCCTGCACCAGATCGTGAAGGCGCAGCAGCCCCACCATGCGGACACCGTCTTCGACCACCGGCAACACGCCGATGGCCTTGCGCCGGTTGCGCTCCATTTTCTCCAGGGCATGGATGGCCAAGATGTCCCCCGCCACGGTGATCGGGTCGGCCGTCATCAGGTCGCCAGCGGTCAGGTGGTGCCAGGTCTCAGGTGGGTGGCTCTGCAGGGCCCGCCGCAGATCGCCATCGGTGATCAGTCCCCAGAGCTGGAGGCTGCTTGCCTCCTTGGCCACCCAGCAGGCACCAACCCCATCGGCGGTGAGGTGGCCGATCACCTCCGGCAGAGGCGTGGCTGCCCCCAAGGGCGCCAGCCGCGCCACGGGCACCATCAGGTCGGCGGCCGTCAGCGTGAGCTGTTTGCCGAGCGACCCCGCCGGATGGTTCAGGGCGAAGTCCTGCGGTGAGATGCCCCGTCGCTCCATCCACACGGCTGCCAGGGCGTCTCCGATGGCCATGGCCACCGCTGTGCTGGCGGTGGGGGCAAGGTTCAGCGGGCAAACCTCCCGATCCACCGACCCATCCAGCACCACGTCACAGCCCCGGCCCAGGCTGGACTCCACCCGTCCCACCAGGGCGATGCGGGCGGTTCCACGGCGGCGCAGGTGGGGAAGGATGTCGAGGAGCTCCTGGGTTTCGCCGCTGTTGGAGAGCAGCAGGGTGACGTCGTCCGGGGCGACAACCCCGAGATCGCCATGCAGGGCATCCAGTGGGTTGAGGTAGATGGCCATCAGGCCGATGGAGGAGAAGGTGGCAGCGATCTTGCGGGCGACGATGCCACTCTTGCCCACGCCGGTGATCACAAGCTTTGCGCGCCGTTCCGCGCAGCCCTCAAGGAGGTTCAGGGCTGCCTCCACTTGGCCGTCATCGAGGCGGGTGGCGGCGGAGGCGATGGCGGCGGCTTCCTCCATCAGGCAGCGGGTGAGGGCAGACAAGTGTGGGGAGAGAAGTGACTTCGATCATCTCAAGATCTGGGGCGCTTATCCAAGACGGACCGCACGGCCTCGGCCGTTGGCTTGGCTTAGATCGCGGCATCGCAAAGGCTGTAATAGACATCCTCATAGGCTTTTGCCATCAAATTGGCATCAAATTTGCGAGCCGCCTCTGGCACCCTTGCCGCGAGAGTTTTGAAATAATCTTGGTCATTGGCCAGGCGGCTGATGATGTCAGCCAGAGAATCCACCTGAATTTGCCAATCCGTTAACGCAAACACCTCGCCCGCCAGGCCCGTCTCTGTCTTCAACATCAAAGGAATTTCTCCGATCGCACTGGCGAGAACGGGCTTGCCAGTCATGAGGCTGTCAATGAGCACCAGAGGAAAACTCTCTCCTTGAAAGCGACTTGGAATGAATCCCATGTCTGCGCATTCAAAGTAGCTGCGAATGTGGCGCTGAAAACCCAAAAAGTGGATGGGCTTGAATTCGCTGTATTTCGGTTTCAATCGCTTCGGCTCTTCACCATCACCAATCAACAACAAATGGATGGCCCGCTGACTGCGGTCATTGGCTTGCAATACAGCCTCAATCCCCTCTTGCCAGCCTTTGTCGTCGCGGCCTCGGGCCACAAAGCACAACACAAAGTCGTCTTCGGCGATTCCCAACTCTGCCCTGGAGAGTTTGGGATGCTCCTTGGCAGTGACAGCATTGTTGATGCGGGTGAACGGATGCCTGGCTTGGAAATCGACGGTGAAGGGTTCGAGATTTTTATCAGCTGTGTAAACGTAGTGATCAACTCGCTCTAAATTTTCTTGCAGGCTGGCAAACAACTCGGGGGTCATCATTTCATACATGCCATGCATGGTTACCACATGCTTCACCGAGGCATTCTTGGCGATCAGAGCCGCCACCGTCATGTCAACCCAGCCGTGATGACTGTGGATCACATCGATCCCCATGTCCGTGAGGATGGAGGAGAGGAGGGTTGGGGTGTGGAGATCAAGCAGGGGCACATCCGCAGACAAGAGCGCCTGCACTCCGGGTTCGCTGGGCAATTGCAGAAAGTTGATCACCACCACCGCATGGCCGCGTTGCTGAAGCAGATTGGCCAACATCAGAGGCAGCGTTTCACCTCCGCCACTGATCAAGGCGTAGGTGGCAATCGCTATGTTCAAACGCCGCTGCTGCACAGGTTCATCGTGCTCTGTGTAGAGCGCTTGAAACTCCGCCTCTTTATCAAGATCATGGTGAATGCACCAATGTCGGTAAACATGGTCGCGCTGTCGCCTTAAGTCAGAGGCGTCGATGCGGTAGAGGTTAGAAATATAGCGGCGGACGATTTGGTGCTCTTGGTAGTAAATGTGCTCTCTCTGCACGCGCTTCGACGTGCTGGAGGCATGTTGACGATAAAAGTTTGTGGCCTTGGGGCTGTAGGCGACGAGCCCACCTCTGATCAGTGCAAGGTAGAAGATCCAGTCTCCGCACAGGCGCAGGGATCGCCAGGTTTCATCACTTAGAAGTGGCAGCTTCCCCGGATGTTTAAACAGTGCAGCGCTCACATTGGGGATGATGTTCTTCACAACCCAGGCATGCTTGGTCAGTGAATGGGCTGAAGCAATAAACTTGGCGTTCCAGATGTTTAAACCAAGATCAGATAGGTAGCTGTTGCTGTTCCAGACAATGGTCTCATTGGGGCCGCTAACAAAATCACTGGTGCAGAAAGCGAGCCGTACGGCAGGATTGCTGAATGGAACAATCAGTTCTTCAAGGAAGTTTGCTGATGAGTAATCGTCAGATTCGGCGATCCACACCAGTTCGCCTGTGGCCAACTCGAAGCCCTTTTTCCACTGCTGAAAAACGCCACCTGAGTTGACCTGATTAAAACTGCAAATCGTTTTCTCTGGATAGCGAGCTGCATACTCCTCAAGAACGCCACGACTCTCGTCAGTGGAGCAGTCATCCAGCAAGATGACTTCGAAGTTGCTGTAGGTCTGTGCGTAGATCGAATCAAGCCGCTTCCGCAGGTAGGGGGCGTGGTTGTAGTTCGGCACAATGACCGAAACTTTGGGTGCAGGCTGGGGCGATGCGGTGGCGTCTGGATAGGGATAGAGCTGGTTCCAGGCTGCTGATCGATCGGCGCGCATCCCGCTCAACGCAAGCCATAGAACGGTCCGCTTGTGCACACCCCTGATGCCCTCAGTCTTGGCAATTCTGATCAGTCGCCGTAAAAGAATGGTGGGTGATTGTTCTGAAGACGCATAGAGTTTGTTAACGGCGCGAATCCAAGCTTTGACGAGAGAGCGCAAGCTGTTCCTCCAGGGCGCGCCTTGAGTTTTCAAGTTTATCAGGTGCATGCCAATTGGCCTGTGCCCGAAAGGCGCCTGCTCTTGTCAGGGTGGCAGTTACGCTCTAAAGTTCATTTAAAACCTGCGATAGTGAGCTTGTAGGGATGGTTTGCTAACCTTGTGAGTGAGCCTGTTTCCGCCAAATCCATGAAAAGGGGCGAAAGAATGAATCGCTGGCTCAAGCCAGTCTTGCGTCGGTGGTTTAAGGGGAAGCAAGCCAGAGATCAAGAGATCCTCAACGCCGTTGAGGTGATTCGCAATTCAGGTTTATTTGATGAGGCCTATTACCGTGCCTCCTATGGTGGGCCGCCAAACAAGCTTGAAGATCCCATATACCACTATTGTGCAGAGGGTTGGCAGCTAGGTGCCAACCCGTCATCTGATTTTGACACCCAATTCTATTTAGAGACGAATCCTGATATTCGCGATGCTGGCAGCAATCCTTTTGTGCACTATATCCTCGCTGGAGTGGCTGAGCAGCGAGAGCCAAACCCGCGTGCACGCCAGGAGAGGATTCACGCGAAGATTCTGTCAGAAGTGGAAATTATCCGTGCCTCGGGCTTGTTTGATGAGGGGTTTTACCGCACAATGTATCCAGAGTCGACCGCTGTATATTCCGATCCAATCTATCATTACTGCGCGCTTGGCTGGCGAGAAGGCAAGGATCCTTCCGATGAGTTCGATAGCGACTTTTACCGACAAACGCAACCTGATATTGAGGAGTATGACCTCAACCCTTTCTTGCATTATGTGCAAGCCGGCATCGGTGAGCTTAGGCAGCCGACGCCTGACTTTTATTTGGCGGCCCAAAAAGATGTTTGGTTTGGCAGAGTCAATACGGAGATCAAGCTGCTGGCCTTATATGTCACCCCTGATTGGTCGGGGCTTCGCGATGCGCGAAGCGGCCCGCTGAGTGGCACGGAGTCGCCCTTGCCAGAAGAAGAGCTGGGCTTTTACGACGCTGCGGATCCCCAGGTGCTTCGTCTGCAAGCCACGCTTGCCGCCAGGCATGGCTTGTATGGCTTTTGTTTTAATGTTTCCCCTGGTGATCTTCACACGCAGCGTCAAACTCCTGTCGCAACAATTCGGCGCACAACTGACATCAATTTCCACTTCTGCATCCTGCTGAACTGTGAGCAGCGTTGGCCTGATCAAGAGCAGATTGCGCTCCTGGCAGATCTCATGCGGGATTCCAGGTATGTGGGCGTGGATGGCAGGCCCGTGCTTGTGCTTTCTCTCGCCGCCCGGGGGCTGGAGATCTCCTCCTCCCATCCTGTTCAAGCTCTCATTGAGCGGTTGCAAGAGTTGGGCCTCCCTCGCCCCTACACCATCATTCGCGCTGCAGACGACCAAGCCTTCAAGCTTGAGGAGCCATTCTTCATCGATGCCCAGCTGGATCTGCCAGGCCAACCCCTGCCTGCTGAGACCGGGGCTTATGCACCGGTTCTAAAGGATGGTGTGCATTTTGTCCCCTATCAGGTGGTGGTCGCCCAGGGGATTCAGAGAGCCCAGCAAGGGGAGAAGGCTGCCGGCTCCATCCCTTCGTTCCATGCCATCACGTTGCGTCGCCATGGCATGCACCCCAAACTGGAGCAGCCGCTTGTGTATAGCCGCCTCCAACTGCCGGATTATCGGAACTGGCTGCAAACGGCGATGGATGTGGCACGCCGTTGTCACCCATCAGACAGGCGCTTGATTTTTATTGATAGCTGGAATAACTGGAATCAGGGTCAAGTTCTCGAGCCGGATCGTCAGCATGGTTACGCCTGTCTCAACGAGACTACAAAGACACTTCTCGATATCGAAACCGTTCAATTTCTGCCCAAGGTTACAGTCATCGTCCCAAACTATAACCATGCAGCCTATCTCAAGCAACGACTCGACAGCATCTATCAACAAACCTATAACAATATTGAAGTTCTCTTGCTTGACGATTGCTCTTCTGATTCCAGCCGAGAGATCCTGGATGCCTATGCGGAGGCCAATAGTGAAACCACTCGCACGATCTACAATGAACAGAATTCCGGAGGCGTCTTCAGGCAATGGGCCAAGGGTATCCAGGCCGCCAGTGGTGAATTGATATGGATCGCTGAGAGTGATGATTACTGTGATCTAGACTTTCTTGAGACCCTAACTCAATCCTTCCAAGACGAAGCCGTCCTTCTGGCCTATGCAAAGTCTGTGTTTGTTGGTGAGGATGGCACGCCTCTTCCCAATGGTTTCCGCTATCACCTGATTGACATCCCCGATAGCAATCGCTGGCTTGCCTCGTATGTCGAGACGGCCCATAAGGAAGTGAGTTTTGGTCTTGGCATCAAGAACACGATTCCGAATGCGAGCAGCGTGTTATTCCGCCGCCCGCCAGAAATGCCGTTGTTGAATGACCCAGTTTGGTTGCAATTGCGTGTGGTTGGAGATTGGATCTTTTATCTTCATTTGATTCGTGGTGGTAAGGTTGCGTTTAGCATCGACACCCACAATTATTTTCGTCGCTACTCGCAAAGCACGGCCAATGTGTCCTTCTCGCACGAGTATTTCTATCGGGAGGTTGGCTTTGCTAATGAAACAGTTGCCCGATTGTTCAATGTGCCGGAAGAGGTACATCAATTATCAAGGCAGAGCTTTTTAAAAATTTATCGACATCACTTCAACCAGGGTGATGATGCTTTCGGCGAGTGGTTTGGCTATCAACGCGTCTTGGCAGCCAAGCAAGCCAGGCTTCCTAATGTCATGGTGGCGACGATGGGCTTCTATCCGGGTGGAGCTGAAATCTTGCCGATTCGTCTGGCCAATGAGTTTCGACGCATCGGCCTGGCCGTGACGCTTCTAAGCCTTGGTCTCCATAGTCGAGAGCGGGGAGTTCGTGAACTCTTGCGCAATGATGTTGCTTTGGTTGAAACATCTCAGCTTGAGCTGACCGAGGCACTCATCAAGTCATTTGGGATCGAAGCTCTGAACTCGCACCAGTGGTTTGTGCAACGTTATCCCTTTGATCGACCAACTGTCTTTCAGGATCTGAAGGCGCATGTGGCTTCTTTGCATGGCATGATTGAATACGGCAATGATTCAGAAGTCACCCGCGATGAATTGCTGGCTGCAGACCAAAACGTAAGCACCTGGATTTACACGGCAGACAAAAATCTGGGGCCATTTATTAATCATCATATTCTTGAGAGTTCTCAAGCCCGCTTCATTAAGTTGCCGAATGGTATTCAGCCACCAGAGATTAAGCCCATCCGCCGAGCCGATCTTGGTATTCCATCGGAAGCTTTTGTCCTCTGCTGTGTGAGTCGCGCCATCCCGGAAAAGGGCTGGCCTGAGGCCATCGAAGTAGTGACCCGAGCCCGGGAGCGGTCTGGCCGCGATATCCGCATCATCTTTGTGGGCAATGGCGAGGTGTATGAGGAACTCTCCCGTTTGGGGACCCCCTTCTTTGTGCATTTGGTGGGTTTCAGTGGCAATTCCGTGGGCCACTATGCCGCCGCTGATCTTGGCATCATGCTCACCAGATTTCCATCAGAAAGCTTTCCCTTGACGATCGTAGATGCTTTGTTTGCGGGCAGACCGTATCTTGCGACTGATGTGGGGGAAATTCGCAACATGCTCACCCTAGATGAAAAGATTGCCGGCGATGTTATTGCTTTAGACGATTGGCAAGTTCCGATTAATCGCGTTGTCGATTCCCTGCTCAAGTTTGTGCTTGATCAGGATTACTATGCAGAGAGCTGCCGCCTGGCTCGCGCCCTGGCAAATCGCTACCGTATCGATGTGGTTGCCGCTGAATATGTGGAAATCTTCAAGCAAGACGCTGGATCATTGCCGGTCTCGGAGCGCCGACAATAATTTGGAGAGCAATGGCCTGGGCTGTGGATTTTGCATTTGTAACTGCACATTGGCGTGCTCTTGTTGTAGTTCCCTATGAGCTTGCTGGAGAGATTGATAAGAGCTTTGTAGCGAGTTCTTTTCCTCCGTTAACCGTCGCGACTCCTCTGCGGCCTGTTCGGCAACCGCACGAACTGCGCGAATCTCCTCTTGCAGCAGGTTGTGGCGATGCACAGCCTGGCCAAGTTGCCCCTGGGCCCGTGCCAATCGCTGCATCGGGCTATCCCATTGCGCATCCCCAGGCAGCACCATTTGCTCTGAGCGGATGCCCCAGAAATAGGTGTCTTTGGCTTCGGAATTGACGATGAAGCCATGCGACTTGAAGTAGACGCCAAACTTTATTTTTTCCACCAGCTCATCAATGCCGATATTTGCATAGTATGAAGTGGTGAAAGGTGAAGAGCCTTCATCAGAATCAATTGTGCCGTGGGTGCCGCGTCCATCCCCGGCCATGGTGAGGATGACAAGGCCATCTTTGCGCGTGATCCGGATCATGTTGATCAGGATTTTGGGCCAGCTGGAGGTGTGTTCAAAACACTCGGTTGAAATGCTGATATCTGCCCACTGATCCGGTAGTTCAATGAGCTCCCCCGGCACGGTCCAGTCCACTCCAGGCGCCATGCCAATATCAAGGCCGATGAAATTGGTTGCCTCAGTAAAAAAATCACGAATGCTGCCGTTAATATCCTGGCTACCAACCTCTAAAATGCAATCTGCTTGCTGAAATTGGTTTGGGAAAAGGCGTGCAAGCTGGTCAAAGAATTGTCTTTGTTCTAGATGAGCCATGGCAATTCAGAGAATTTGGGAGGACATATCAGTGGGGCACGTTAAGGCCACAAAAGGACGTGAGCTTATCATCTCAAAGGCGCAAACATCGTTAAAATAATGCATTTGGATGTGTTCGGCTTGAGTTCCCCTTGCAATGGCAGCATGCACAGTGTATTTGCCGGGCGCGAGCCCAGGCATCGTAAATCGAAATGATCCGGTGATCACCTCGCCAGGCTCATAGCAACTTCTTTTGCCATAGCCACTGTGAAATGTGTTGTCGCCCAATACGGCAAGGCCAGTGTTGTTTCGGACCGCAAAACCAATGATCGGTTGCGTGATCAAGACTTTGCACAGTGCTTCGATCGTGATTTCAACTGCTTCACCCTCTGCAATCATCGCCGACTTTGTCTCGTCCTGATTGCTGATCTTGATGGAGGTGATTTCGCATTCGCCATTGCCGAAGGCGCCGGTTTCGATGCTTGGCGCTAGCTTGGTCAAGATACTCCCGCCTCTGTTCAGAATCTCATTCAGGGCGAGATCTAGGCTCTGAACGAATTCCTGTTTGGCAAGGTTATTGCCACCTTGCTTCACAACCACTATGCTGCTGTCATGTTCATGCTGTTGGTTGGAGCTGGATTCGGCTAAGGAATTCACCCCAAGTGAGTTGACATTGCTGGGATTGGCCTGCTCATAGAAGTGACGTGTATAGGCGTCGATTGCCTTTTTAGCGCTGATTTTTTCCGTCACCATCCCCCCGTTTGCCAGGACCAGCCCATGGCTGCATACGCTCACCAAGGTTTGGCTGTCATGGGTAACAAGAATAAGGGTGTTGTTCTCCTTGAACTCATGAATAAACCGCATGCATTTCTGCACAAAGAAAACATCGCCTACGCTAAGTGCTTCGTCCACGATGAGCACATCCGCATTCACATGGGCAATCACTGCAAAAGCAAGTCGCACAGCCATGCCGCTGGAATAGGTCTTGATCGGTTGCTGAATGAATTCGCCGATGTCTGCAAAAGCCAAAATGGCGTCGAGCCGTTCCTGCGTTTGCTTTTGACTAAGGCCGAGAAGAGAGGCGTAAAGATAGACATTCTCCAGACCGGTGAATTCGGGATTGAAGCCACTCCCCAATTCCAACAGTGCCGCCACCCTGCCGTGCACTTGATACGCACCTTCGGATGGAGCTAACGTGCCACAAAGAAGCTGCAGCAGGGTGCTTTTACCGCTGCCATTCCGACCAATAATCCCAAGCGTTTCGCCGCGCTTCAGCTCAAAACTGAGATGCCGTAAGGCCCAGAACTCTCGGTAATACTGCCTGCGATTCTGAAAGAGAGCTTGCTTTAGTCGATCCTTGGGATTGCTATAGATGTGATAACACTTGCCAAGGTTTTCGGCGCGCACGATTGTGCTGCTGTCTTTCATTTTGTTCGGCGCGCCAACAAGGTGACTGTCTTGACTTTTCATAGCACGTCGGCGAAGCCTTTTCGAGATTTCTCAAAGGCTCGAAAGGCGAGCTCCGCGGCCAGGAGCGAGAGCAGGGTTCCGAGAATCAAATAGCTTGCGGATGGGGCTGTTCCCGCCACTAAAACCCGTCTGGTTTGTTCGATGATATGGGTCAGTGGGCTGAAGGAGAGAACGGATTGCCAGCGGGGCGGAAGCGCAGAAATAGGATAGAAAATAGGACTCAAAAACATCAACATGCTCACGACCACTCCGATCACCTGGCCGATGTCCCGCAGATAGACACCCAAGGCCGAAAGCACCCATGTGGCAGCGAGGGACCCGAGCAGAAGGGGGACCCAGACCAGTGGCAACCAGACCAGCGTGATTGGTAAACGTTGAAAAGCAATCAATTCAAAAATGAAAAGCACAACCAGGCTGGCTCCAGCGTGAAAAGTGGCGCTAGCTACATTCACAAAGGCCAGGGTCTCGAGGGGGAAAATAACTTTCTTGACATAGTTTGGATTCGCCAAAATCAACGTGGGCGCCTTGCTTAGGCATTCCGCAAAAAGGTTGAAGACAATCAGCCCAGCGAATAAATTAATCGCAAATCCCAGCGATCCCCCCTCCGCATTGACCCCCCACCTGGCTTGAAAGACAGTGGAGAAGATGAACGTATAGACCGCTAGCATCGATAGGGGTTGGATAAAACTCCACGCCAAGCCCAGCATTGAGCCCCTGTAACGGCCGAGCACTTCCCGCTCACTCAGCCTCCAGAGCACTTCCCGTTGTTTCCACAGACTCCTTAAAAATCGTAATTGCATCAGGCAACTGACCTCAGTGGCTTTCGCCTTTGGCTAAGGCGGTTTGCACTCACCCAACGGGAAATTTTAACTTACCAGAGTTTCAACCCCCATTTGGTGAAATACAGGTAGGCGCTCTCAAGGTTCACCACAGTCAGGCGCAGGCTCCTGTGGTTGCCCCGGCCCCAGTGGTGCACCACCGCAGCCGCTGGCCAGTGCATGGTGCGCCCAAGGCGGGCCAATGATCTGGTGAGGTCGGCGTCTTCCAGGTAGAGGAAAAAACGCTCGTCAAATCCTCCAACAGCTTCGAAGGCTGCTCCACGCATCACCATGCAACAGCCGCTCAAATAGGGGGCTGAAAATGGCGCCTGATAATTCTGATCTTCCATGGCATACCACCGGTCGTAGCGCCGCAAGCACCTTGGCTTGAGCGCTTCGGGGATAAAGCGACGACTGAACAGCCCGAGCATCGTCGGGTTCCGCTTGCAGAGATGTTGGGCCCTGCCCTCCACGTCCAGCAACTGGGGCACCACCAGCATGAGATCGGGGTCCGCCTGCAGGGCCCCCACCAAGGTCTCGAAGGTGCCTGGCTCCCAGGCCAGATCCGTGTTGAGCGCCCCCAAAAAGGCTGGCTCCACTCCGGCCTGTCGGAGCACGGCCACGGCTTGGTTGACGGCCCTTCCATATCCCGGATTGGAACGGTTGCGCAGGAAGGTGAGGCTGCCCGCCTCCAGCCTGTCCACCGCCTCCCCCGGGCGGTAGTCGTTGGCCACCACCGCGTAGCCCATCCGGCTGGGCAATGCCTTGAGGCAGGACAACAGCCGCTCCACCTCCGCCTGCCCAGGGTGGTAAGCCACCACCACCAACACGGCCAGCCAAGCCTCGCTCTGCCGGGGGTGTTCGCCCTCCGTCATGGGTTGCCCGCGGTTGGGCTGGGCCTGCACTCGCAGGCGCCCTGGGGTTGGTGGATCGGGCCGCTGCTGAGGGCGTGGGCTGGCCCGCCAGCCTGAGGTTGCCTGGTGCAGCAAGCGATAGGTGTCATGGTGGCGGCAACGTTTGCTGAGCGTAAGCGTCGGCTTTCTGTGGAGACACCCGCAGGGCCATGCCCTCCAGAGCCAGCGGCTCTGGAGGCGGGTTCACCTCCGATGATGCCCCTGTTCTCCGCCCCGACAACTTGGACTTGCCGGGAGTTCCCCCCAGCCTTTGGCCCCTGCTTCAAGCGGCGGCGTCTCCGAATCGGATCGCCCTCGTTGGCGGCGCGGTGCGGGATTGGCTGCTTCACCATCAACACTTGGATCCCTGGCGAGGCCTGGTTGATCTGGATTTGGTGATTGAGGACGTCACCGCCGATGGCAGGCCAGCTGGGACAGCCCGCCCGGATCAGTCGTCGCCTGCCTGGCGACTGGTGGAGCATCTTTCCATGGTGGGTGAGGCCGTGACCGTGCGGGAGGCTCGCCCCCATGGTCAATACGGCACGGTGGAACTGGAGTTGGAGCTGGAACCGGCGCCTGCGCCTGGCTCCGCGGCCTGGCCCAGGCGGTTGCTCCTGGATGTGGCCAGCGCTCGCTCAGAGTCCTATCCCATCCCGGCGGAAAACCCCGTGGTGCATTTCGGCGCCCTCGAGGACGATCTGGCCCGCCGCGACCTGACCATCAATGCCATGGCCATCGACCTGGCCAGTGGCCGCCTCTTCGATCCCCACGGCGGCCAAGCCGATCTGGCCGAACGGCGCCTGCGCTTTCTGCATCCCACCAGCCTCGAGGACGATCCGACCCGGTTGGTGCGGGCGGCCCGCTATGCCGCCAGGCTTGATTTCCAGCTGGCTCCGGAGAGCGCGCGCCAGGCGCTTGTGATCCTGGCGGCCTGGCCTTGGCGCTGGCGAGCGGGGGATCCGCCAGGGCAGGCCCCCGCCGCCCTCGGCACGCGCCTCCGCCGGGAATTTGAGCTGTTGTTGGAGCGGGAAAACTGGCGGGTCGCCCTGGCGCGGCTCCAGGAATGGGGCGGCTTGCAGTTGCTGGATCCAAAGCTTCAACAGGATCCAAATTGGCTCCGCCGCTTGCAATGGGCCTCGCGCTTTGGCCTGCCCCCGCTGGTTGCCCTGATCGCCGTTGCGCAAGACCCTCTGGCCCTCGCCGAAAGGCTGCAAATGCCCCACCGCCATCACGCGCTGCTGCGCCAGTTGGCAGACCTGCGCCATCGCCTCGCCCAGAGTCCCCTTCACCCAGGGCCGACGGGTGGATCCACCGCCTGGCGCTGGTGCCAGCTGTTGGAATCAGCGGGCCTCTCGCCTGCGGCCACCGCCCTGGCCCTCGCCTCTGGCTGGGGCCCCCGTCGTCCCTTGTTGCGGTGGTTGCTGCGCTGGCGGCACCTGGGCCCGGAGTGCACCGCCCAAGAGTTGATCGCCGCAGGCGTGCCGCCAGGCCCGGAGCTGGGGGAGCGGCTGCGGCGTTCCCGACAGCGGCGTTTGGACAGGGAACGCACCTGACCGCTGCCCACCC
>JAYKHK010000133.1:0-5517 GCA_035284785.1 Cyanobacteriota bacterium
CGGCGGCCCAGGCCAGCGGTGATCAGCCAACGGCAGCCGCCCCTGGCAATCCACCGGAATGCCCTCGCTGCGCAGAAGCTCAGCTTGCATCCAATCACTGCCTTCCCGGGCCAGGCTCAGGCTGATGCAACCCTTGGCATTCACCACCCGATGCCAGGGCAGATCGCTGGGGAGGGGGATACGGCGCAGGGCCCACCCCACCTGGCGGGCGCACCCCCAGGCGCCGATCAGCTCCGCGATCTGACCATAGGTGGCCAGCTGGCCTTCAGGAATCAAGGCCACCATCGCGTAAACGCGCTGGTCGAAGCTGCACTCCAACGCCGGTGAACCAGAAGGTGCCATCAACAACAAAGAGGGAAGCAAGCGCATAGCCGAACAGGCAACAGCCCGGGAATGGCAGAGCTCAAAGACAAGATTTGGCAGCTAAAGTTGACATGGATGACCATACGACACAGCGACTGTAATCACAGATAGCCAGGACAAACGCTCACGCTTCACCCCAACAACCATCACACGCTGTCATCAAAAGTCTCTGTAAACCCGTTAAGGGTTTAGGGGCTTAGATGCACTGTTTCAAAACTGATCCCCTCGGCCCCGAGCTTTGGCTGGCTGCCATTCTTCCGTTGATATGCAGCAGCCCCGTTTCTGCCTTTACCGTCTTTGAAGAGGTGCAGGGCAACCTCTCCCCCTCAAGCACGTCAAGCAAGACAGAGATGGCGGTCTCACCTTCCTTCCTCCCCTCACCGCTGGTCACCATCGACCCCTACGGCATGGCCGCAGGGTTGCTGATGGATCAAACGATCTTCCTTGTTTGACCCCGGGGCCCTCTCGCCCACTGCAATTGGCACCTGATTTGTTGAATCTTAGGCCTGGGGTTGCGCTTGTTTCTCTCGTCGACCCGATTGGTAAAATTCCACCATGCCCCTGCTACCCCGCCGGTTCGAGCGTTTGAAGGCGGTGTTGGATCGGCGCATGGGTGATTTGAGCCTGTTGCTCGATCAGGTGGAGAAACCCCACAACCTCTCTGCCATCCTGCGCACCTGTGATGCGGTGGGCGTTCTTGAGGCCCATGCGGTGTGCCGCCAAGGCCGCCTGCCCACCTTCAACAGCACAGCCCAGGGCAGCCAAAAATGGGTGCCGCTGCAGGTGCACAGCAGCCCTGTGGAAGCTGTGGCAGCCCTGAAGGCGCAGGGCTTCCGCCTGTATGGCACCCACCTGGGGGTGGAAGCCCGCGATTATCGGGACTGCGATTACACCGGCCCCACGGCGTTTGTGCTGGGGGCCGAGAAGTGGGGGTTGAGCCCGGAGGCCACGGCCTTGATGGATCAGGCGGTGGCCATTCCGATGCGGGGGATGGTGCAGTCGTTGAATGTGTCGGTGGCGGCGGCAACCTTGCTGTTTGAAGCCCTGCGCCAGCGGCAAGCCGCCGGGCTGGTCCCCGAGCAAGGCGAGGGGTTGCCGGAGGAGCGCTATCGGGAGCAGTTGTTTGCCTGGGCCTACCCCGAGGTGGCCCGCTGGTGCCGCGATCAGGGACTCCCCTACCCAGGATTAGATGAAAAGGGGGAGATCGTCGAGCCCCTCCCGCGGACCGTGCGGCTGCGCTGCTAGCCCCGGGAGCCCCGCTCAAAGCGCGATGCGCTGGGCAGCCAGAGGGCCAGGCCAAGGGCAGCCAGCTCCAGGGGTAGCCAACGCCCCCCGAGGAGCACCACCATCACAGCGGCCGTGGCGAGGATTTTCTCCAGCAGGCCAATGGCATCGTCGCTGTGGTTGTCTCCGATGATCCACAGCACGCCACCGGCCAAGAGCAAGACCAGATCCATCCACCACGGCATGGGGTTGGCAGGCAGAGAAGCGAATTTTAGGCAGAGAGGGCAGCATCTCCGTCTGAGGGAGACTGGCCTGGTTTCCAAACCCACCCTGTCGGGCCGATGGCTGCTCTGCCTGCACCGATCCACCTTCCGCTCGTGGATGGCACCACGGTTGTCGTGCCGGATTCGCTGGAACTGCTGACTACTTACATCTTGCAGGAGCAGGGGGATTGGTTTGAGGACGAGATCAAGTTTCTGCGCCAGCTGTTGCAGCCCGGCCAGGTCGTGATCGACATCGGAGCCAATTACGGGGTCTATGCCCTCAGCCTCGCCAGATGCGTGGGGCCGCAGGGGCAGGTTTGGGCCTTTGAACCCGCATCCGACACCGCGAGCTTTCTCGCCAACTCCATCCGCGCCAACCGCACGGACTGGTTGCAGCTGGTGCCAAAAGCAGTGTCCGACCATGAAGGGTCCGCTTGGCTCAGCAAGCCCGGCCAATCGGAGCTCAACCATCTTGTTGCCGCCGGGGAAAGCATGGTTGAGGCGGCTGCAGGCGAACAAGTGAGCCTCACCACCCTCGATACCTGCATGGATCGCTTCGGTTGGAGGGCGGTTGATCTGCTCAAGATCGACGCCGAGGGGGAGGAGGAACGGATTTTGGAAGGGGGGAAGCGCTTCTTCCAAATCACCTCCCCACTGGTGATGTTTGAACTCAAGGAAGGCAACAGGCTCCATCTGGAACTGCTGGAGACGTTTCACGGCCTGGGTTACAAGTGCTACAGGCTCGTGCCGGGCCTGGCGGCCCTGGTGCCCTTCGAGCCAGGTCAACCCGTGGATGCCTACCTGCTCAATCTGTTTGCGGCGAAACCCGATCGGGCGTCCGCCCTGGCCGCCGCTGGCTGGTTGGTGGAGGAGGAGCCAAGGGGGCCTGCCGATCTCTTGCAGAGCGATGCCGAGACGTTGATGGCGCTGTTGCAGGCGTTGCCCTATGCCCAAGGGTTTGCCTCCCTCTGGAGCGCAGCCGGCAATCTGCCGGGGGGCACCGCCAATCGGGAGGCCCTGGCGGCCTGGTGCGCAGCCCATGATCCCTCTTTGCCAGGGGCTCAGCGGTTGGGCGCCCTGCGCCGCAGTGAGCAATTGCTCAACGGGCTTGTGCAGGGTGATGGCCCCCCCAGCCGCTTGGCCTCTCTGGCGCGGGTGGCCATGGAGCTGGGGGAACGGCAAAAGGCTGTGGCCGCCCTGGCCCAACTCAGCGCCATCCTTCAGCAGGGGGGAGCCAGCAGACTTGACGAGCCCTTTCTTTCGCCCCACCCCGCCACGGATGCCATCCCTCCTGGTGACACTCCAGCGCTTTGGTTGGAGGGAGCCTGCTTGGAAGCCCAGTCGCGGTTGGAGAGCTACTCGAGCTTCTTCACAGGCCCCTCAGACCTCCCTCGCCTGCGCCGGCTGAGCGCGTTGGGTTGGCCAAGCGCCGCCATGGGGCGCAAGCTGGCTCTTCTGGAGGGCCGATTTCCCCAACTGGCAAGCGCGGAGGCACCATCGCCTGCTGCCACCGCCCAGCCAGAAGAGGCCTCCGTGCGCCCCTGGTTCGACCTCCTGGAGCTGGATCGTCCCCTGCGTTGCCTCGATGGGGGCGCGATGGGCCTGACCGCCCAACCCGACCCTTGGGTGCGTTGGGCTGAGGAGGGGTGCGCGGAAGTGATTGGCTTTGAACCACTGGATGAGGAATGCGATCGCCTCAACCAACAAGTGGCCCACCTCTGTGGGGCGGTTCGTTACCTGCCGTTGGCCTTGGGGGATGGAGAGGAGCACACCCTGCACATCACCAATGCACCGATGACGTCATCGTTGTTTGCCCCAGCTTGCGCCACCGTGGATTTGTTTCCTTCCTTGGGCGAATACATGCAGGTGGAGAAACGTGAGCTGCTGCGCACCCATCGGCTCGATGGGCTTGAGGGGTTGCGTCCAGTTGATTTTCTCAAGTTGGATGTGCAGGGCGCTGAACTCATGGTGTTGCAAGGTGCTCAGGCCACGTTGGCCGACATCACCGTGGTGCAGTGCGAAGTGGAGTTTGTGGAGCTATATGAGGGCCAACCTCTGATGGCGGATGTGGATGCCTTCCTGCGCAGCCAGGGCTTTGGTTTACTCAAATTCGCACCCCTCAAAGGCCGGCCGTTCAAGCCACTGCGCAGCGAGGCCAATCCATTGGCGCCGATCAGCCAGATCCTTTGGACAGATGCGATTTATGTGAAGGATTTTCGTCAGCGGGCCCATTGGAGCGAACACCAGCTGAAAGCAGCTGCCTTTTTGCTGCATGAGCTGTATGACGCTTTCGATTTGGTGAGTCTGCTGCTGAGCGAGCTGGATGCCCGCCAAGGCACGGATTGGCGGTCCCTTTATCTCGCGTCCGTTTTGCTGAGTCATCCAGACCTGGGGGCGGGTTGAACGTCAGCTGGCTCGCTGGGGCGAGCCCGACAACCAATGCTCCAGTCCCTCACCGAGGAAAGAAAGGCCGAGCACCAAACCAAACATGGCGAGGCCAGGCCAGAGGGCTGTCCACCAGATGCCGGTGGGCACCGAGGTGAGCGCCTGCTGCAAGTCACTGCCCCATTCGGGCACCGTTTCCGGGAGTCCCAGGCCAAGAAAACCAAGCCCACCAAGCACGAGCACCGCATCGGCGGCGTTGAGAGTGAGCAACACCGGCACCGAGGTGATCACGTTGCGAAGAAGGTAGCGACGCAGGATCCAGAGGGGTCCAGCCCCAAGGGAGCGGGCAGCCTCAACAAAGAGTTCGGCCTTGACCTGGGCGGTTTGATTGCGCACGACCCGGAAGTATTGCGGGATGTAGACGATGCACAGGGCCGCAGCGGCATTGGGGAGGCCTCGGCCGAGCAGGAAAGCAAGCACCACCGAAAGGAGGAGCACCGGCAAGGTGTAGATGGTGTCCATCAGCAGCACCAGCGCTCGATCCATGGGGCCGCCGAGATAACCGCTGACCATTCCGAGAGGCACGCCGATGAGCAGGGCAAGCCCGAGGGAGAGGAGCACCACTTGCAAAGCCACGCCGCTTCCAGCCAGAGTGCGAGAGCAGACATCGCGACCGAGTCGATCGGTGCCGCACCAGTGACTCCAGGAGGGAGGGGCATCGATGGGGCTGGCAAGGCCAAGGTTGGGATCAGGCAGCAGCCCCAAGTGCTGGAGCAGGGGGGCAGCCAGAGCGACAAGGGCATAAACAGCCACAATCACCACCCCCCAACGGGCCATTCGGGTGGCGAGGGAAGCCCGCAGCACAGTCGTCAAGCAAATTCCAATAGCCTGTCACCCGAGCCAACCAACAACCAGACATTGTGCCCTGGGGAACTTTTTGTTACAAAACTTATTGTGAGGCGAATCACAATTTCCCGTGATTCGAGCCACAGACATCCGTAGCTTGTTGTATTCTGCAAACGCATTTGCATTTTCCATGAAAACTCGTACCCAACTCCTTCTCCTTGAAAGCGTGCGTCGGCGCAAGGGACTTCAGAAGGGCTTCACCCTCATCGAATTGATGATCGTGGTGGCTATCGTCGGCATTCTGGCCGCAGTGGCCATTCCCAAATACCTGGAAGCCCGCAAGGCTGCAGCCGCTGGTGCAGCTATCGGCGAGCAGGTGGGCCTCGCCAAGGAATGCGCCACATACGTTGTATCTCAGGTGGGTTCAGCCCCCAGC
>JAYKHK010000134.1:0-42662 GCA_035284785.1 Cyanobacteriota bacterium
TAACGCCTGGGGTTGCGAGGCACAACCTCAGGTGCTCGTCTGCATGCCCTGAATCAAGAAATCAAAGTAGGGGCCAGCCAACGCCGCATCTTCCAGGCTCAACAGCGCCAAGGCCGCTTCCTTCATGGTGCGCATGGCTTCCACCATGCCGGGCATGGGCACCCCCAAACTGTTGTACATCTCCCTGGCGCCCACCAAGCCAATCGCTTGAATCTGCTCGGTGCTGCCCGCCAAGACCCCGTAGGTGACCAGGCGCAGATACCAGCTGTAGTCCCTCAGGCATTGGGCCCGCTGCTTCTGGCCAAAGGCGTTGCCACCGGGAGCCACATAGTCGGGCTTGCGGGTGAAGAGCTGTTTGGCGGCCTCATCGATGATTTTTTTCTCGTTGGCGGTCAACACCCGCACCACGTCCAGGCGGCGGGCCCCACCACTGAGGAATTCCACCATCCTGCGGAGCTCGCCGCTGGTGGGGTAGCGCAGCTGATCATCGGCCTGGAGGATCAGATCGCGAACGACACTCATTGCAGCGACCACAGACGGGAAGATTTTATCCAGCGCCATGGCCTCTTTTGGTGGAGCTGGCGAAGGTGTAACGCCCCTTTGCAGTTCCTCCCCCCGATAGGGTCGCAACAGCCGCTGGGGCCCATGGATCAAGCAGAGTCCAGGCGAGGGATTCTCCAGACGCTGACGATTGACGATCTCACCCGAGACGGGGTGGGCCTTGGGCGCCTGGAAGGGCAAGTGGTTCTCGTGGAGGGCGCCGTTCCTGGCGATCGGGTGCAGGTGCGGCTTGTGCACCAAGGGCGTCGCCATGCGGTGGCCAAGCTGGTGGCGCTGCTCGATCCTTCCCCGGATCGCCGGCGCCCCCCATGCATCCTGGCGGATCGATGCGGCGGCTGCACCCTGCAGTCCCTTGCCGACAACGCTCAGCAGCACTGGAAACAGCGTTTCGTGGCGGAGAGCCTGCAGCGCATCGGTCGGCTCTCTGTTTCGGTGCGGCCCCTGGTCGCTGCTCCCCACGGGCTGGCCTACCGAAACCGGGCGATCCTCCCGCTGGAGCGGGAGACAAGCGGCAAGCTGCGGGCCGGCTACTACAGGCGCGGCAGCCACCAGATCGTCAACATGAACCGCTGCCCGGTGCTCGATCCTCGGCTCGACGCCATGATCGCCCCCCTGAAGGCCGACCTGGAAGAGAGCGGCTGGCCGGTGGATCGGCACGGAGCCGCTGGCCGGGACGGGGCCGGCCTGCGCCATCTGGCCCTGCGCATCGGTCGACGCAGCGGCGAGTGCCTGCTCACCCTGGTGGCCAGCCATGGCGATTTGCCGGGATTGCCGGCTCTGGCAGAGCGCTGGATGGCCCGCTGGCCTGCGCTGGTGGGGGTGACGCTCAACCTCCAACCGGCAGCGGACAATCGCCTCTTCGGAGCGGACAACGTCACCGTTTGCGGCCGCAGCTGGTTGTTGGAATCCTTCGGTGGCGTCGAGCTCCAAATCAGCGCCGACACCTTCTTCCAGGTGCACAGCGAGCAAGCCGAAGCTGTGGTCCGGCTGGTGGAGGAGGTGCTCGGGGAGCCTCGTGGGGTCATTCTGGAGGGGTTTTGCGGCATCGGCACCTTCTCCCTGCCCCTGGCGCTGGCGGGCTGGTCGGTGTTGGGGATCGAACACCACGCTGGCAGCGTGGCCCTCGCCCGCGCCAACGCCCTGCGCAACGGCTTGGACCATCGCTGCTCCTTCCTGGAGGGCGATGTGGCATCACGGCTGGCGGAAGCCCTGGAGACGCAACACCCCACAGCGGTGCTCTTAGACCCGCCCCGCAAAGGTTTGCAGGAGGCGGTGGTGACCAGCCTGCTGCGTCATCGCCCGCCCCTGATCCTCTATCTCAGCTGTGATCCAGCCACCCTGGCGAGGGATCTCGGGCACCTCAGTGGCGCTGGCGAGTATCAGCTCAGCCTTGTGCAACCTTTCGACTTCTTCCCCAACACCAGCCATGTGGAGACGCTGGCCGTCTTGCAACTGGCTGGCATCAATGCAGGGGCCTAGCTGCGCAGCTCGGCGGCGAATTGACGCTGCAGCGCCTCGCGCACCTTTTGATGGCTGGCCTCCACCTCGGCATCGGTGAGGGTGCGCTGGGGATCGCGATAGCGCAGCCGGAACGCTTGACTGCACTGGCCCTGGGCAATGGGTTCGCCCTCGTAGCGATCCACCAGCTCCACCTGCTCCAAGAGGGGCTTGCCAGCCTTGCGAATGGCAGCCAGCAGGGCCGAAGCCGAAGTGTCCTGCGCCACGACGCAAGCCAGGTCTCTCTCCGAAGCCGGCACCGTGGGGAAGGACTGAAACTGCGGTTGCCACCGACCGGGTCGGGTGGCCGCTTGGCGCAGTGGGCCCATCGCCAGCTGGAACAGATGGGTGGCCTCCGGCAGGTCGAGTTGCTGCGCTCGGGCGGGGTGGAGCTGGCCAAACCAACCCAAGGGCTTCGCTTCGAGGAACAGATCCGCCCGCCGGCCTGGATGCAGCAGATCGCCGACGGGCGACCCCGCCGTTGGCACCCGATCCTCCAGTGGCAGATGGAAGCCAGCCAAGGCCGCCTGCAACACCCCACGGGCTTGCCAATAGGTGAGGGGCCTGGGTTTGCCGCTGCTGCTCCAGAGTTCGCTGCGCCTCTCGCCGCAGAGCACGCCCACCAGCAACTCCACCTCTTCGGTGGTGGGCTCACTGCCCAGAAACACCCGGCCGATTTCAAAGGCCCAAAATCCGCTCTGCGAAGCCTGGAGATTGCGGCGGGCCGCCTGGAGCAGTTCCTCATGCAGGTCGTCGCGCAAGTGGCCGAAATCCGCCAGAAGCGGGTTGGCCAGGGGAATCCGTCCCGGGGCCGCCACCACCAGGGAGGGGCTGCAGGTTTCTTGCAAGCCGGCGGCGCAGAGACTCCTCCGCAGCCGTCTTTCCACCTGCTGTGCCGCATCCAGTCCCCCGGGCATCAGGGGATCCGGGAGGTGGGCCGCAAACTGGTCGTAGCCCACCAGGCGGGCCACCTCCTCGATCAGGTCCACTTCCCGGGTCAAATCCAGGGCCCGTGAGGGGGGCACCTCGACAAGCCAGCCCTCCTCCTGCGGCTCCAGGCGGCAGCCGAGGGCCGCCAAGGTGCGTTCCACCGTGGCGTCCTCCAGATCCACAGGCTGATGGTCCACCAGCACAGGCCCGAGCAAGTTGTGCACGTGATCGCGATCCAGCTGGATCGGTGGGCGAGGCGACGTCTCGCGCCGATGCAGCCAACGAGCCACAGGCTTGCCACCGGCAATCTCGCTGAGCAACGCCACGGCTCGGTCCGCAGCGGGCAGGGTGCCCTCGCTGGGCAGTCCCTTCTCAAAGCGGCTGCTGGCCTCCGTTCGCAATCCGACGCTGCGGGCCGACTGGCGCACCAGCTGGGGGGGGAAAACAGCTGCCTCCAGCCAGATGGCGGTGGTGCCATCGCTCACCGCCGTTTCAGCCCCGCCCATCAACCCTGCCAGGGCAATCGGCCCGCCGCCGTAGGTCACCACCAAGGCCTCAGCGTCCAGCTGACGCTCCTCCCCGTCGAGGCTGACGAACGCTTCACCCGCTTGGGCCGCCCGCAGACCCAGGGCCCTCGGATCGGCCACCCCGCCGCTGCGGGCGGCGAGGGCCTGGCGATCAAAAGCGTGCAGGGGCTGGCCCGTCTCCAGCATCACCAAATTGGTGATGTCGACAACATTGTTGATGGGCCGCACACCGGCGCGCTCGAGGCGACGCTGCAGCCAGAGCGGAGAGGGAGCCACGCGAAGCCCCTCCAGAGCGGTCATGCTGAACAAGCCGCCCTGCTCGATCAGGGTCTGGTCAGCCTGGGGCACCGCCAGGGGCTGGCTGGGGGGACCTGGTGGCACGTCAGGAAATGAGGGGGTCCCCCCGCAGAGGGCGGCCACTTCACGGGCGATGCCCTGCATCGAGAGGCCATCGGGGCGGTTGGCGGTGATGGCCAACTCCAAAACCTGATCGTCCAGGCCAAACAAGGGGCCCACCGCCGTGCCGACGGGGGGCACGGCGGGCAACAGCTCCTCCAAGATCGCAATGCCCTCGGACTGCTCCGCCAGAGCCAGCTCTTGGAGGGAGCAAATCATGCCGCTGCTTTGCACGCCCCGGATTTGGGCGGGCTTGATCGTCAGGTCCACCGCGGGCAGGTGGGCGCCCAGCAAAGCCACGGGCACATGGATCCCGGCCCGCACGTTGGCGGCCCCGCAAACGATCTGCAACGGCGGCTGCTCACTGTCCGTGCGCACCTGGCAAACGCTCAAACGCTCCGAGGTGGGGTGGGGCTCGCGAGTCTCCACCAGGCCCACCACCACTCCCGCGGCCCGGGCCGCCAGATCCTCGATGGCCTCCACCTCAAAACCCGCCAGCGACAACCTCTCGGCGAGGTGATCGGCCTCAAGGGCCGCCGGATCGCAGATCAGGAGCTCCTTCAGCCACTGGAGCGAGACCCGCATGGTGACGCAGACAGACAGCCCCGCATTCTAAGAACCGGGCTTGGGCTACACCTCAAGGAGTAAGGTTGTCGCTTGTCACCTTGCTCGCTCAGCGGCGCACGTCCTTCTCATGGCAAAAAACAAGGGCGTCCGGATCGTGATCACTCTTGAGTGCACCGAATGCCGGTCCAACCCCGCCAAGCGGTCTCCTGGCGTGTCCCGTTACACGACCCAGAAGAACCGCCGCAACACCAGCGAACGGCTGGAACTGAAGAAGTTCTGTCCCCATTGCAACAGCTCCACAGTTCACAAGGAAATCAAGTGAAGTCTGAGGCGGCTCCCTCTCCAGAGCCGGCGAAGCCTGGGCTGTCTGTTGAGGACAGTTGGCGGCTGAGTGCTCGGTTTGTGATGCCCCTTCACCCTCAGACGTTGCCTTCCTTTTTGTTTCTTCTCACCTCCGTTCGGCCATGACCAGCTCCTTCTTCAAAAAGCGTCTTTCACCGATCAAGCCCGGTGATCCGATTGACTACAAAGATATCGACCTGCTCAAGAAATTCATCACAGAGCGGGGCAAGATTCTCCCCCGCCGTCTCACCGGCCTCACCGCTCAGCAACAGCGCGATCTCACCAATGCGGTCAAACGGGCGCGAATTCTGGCACTGCTGCCGTTTGTGAATCCGGAAGGCTGAGGGTTTGCTCGGGCCAGGTTCCAGCCCCAACCCTCCCCGGATCCAGATCGGAGACCTGGTTGGGATCCCAGGCAAGGCGGGGGAGGGCAAACCACCCCAATTCGCTCTTGTCACGGCCCTGCAAGGGGGGAGGGCCACGCTGCGCGCCTCCCAAACGACCAGCCAATCGGCGAAAATCCTCAGCCTGCCCCTGCGTCAGCTTGATCTGCTGGGATCCTGGCCCGATCCCGCGCTGGAACCTGCTCGGGACGCCAGCCTTCCCCCCTGGAACATCACCAGGGAAGCCCTGCTCAAGGCCACACCGCGGGGCTGTGATCTGGGAGCGGCCTGGCAGGTGCTTGTGGCGGATCTTTCCCCCGGCCAGGAGGCGAACGAGCTGTCCCTGGACGCCTTCAGTGAGCTGGTCTGCGGCCAGAGCGATCCCCTGCACCGCAGCGCCTGTTGGCTTTGGCTCCAGGGTTCCCAAACCCTGTTTCGCCTGAGACAGGGTTTGGTGCAACCCCGCCAACTGGAGGAGCTGCGACGCCTCCGCAAAGATCGCCACCGCCGCCAGTTGCTCGAAACCAAACAGCGCAGCTGGCTGAACGCCTTGCGCCTGCGGCAGCGGATCGATCCCGATCAGTTGGGTGCGAAACAGGCCGAGGAGCTCGCCCAGCTGCGCCTTTGGGCCTCCGGCCAGGGCGAGCGGCTCGTGCGTGAGGAGCTCACGCATCTGCTTCAACAGGTGCGTTGCTCCAGCGAGCCGGCGGACGTGCGCCATCTTCTGGCGGATGTGGGACTTTGGCCCCGCCACCATCTGCCCTCCCTGCAGGGCACCACCTGGCAGCAGGGGTTTGCAGAGCCCTTGCTGGCGGAGGCCGAACAGCTGCTCGCCAGGGCTGAGGGGCCGGCGGATGGCGATGAGGATCGGCGCGATCTCACCAGTTTGCACACGGTCACCATCGACGATGACGACACCCTCGACATCGATGACGGCCTCTCCTTGGACTGGACGGCCGAGGGCAAGCCGCAGGTGTGGATCCACATTGCCGACCCGGGTCGGCTGATCGCCGCGGACAGCGCCCTTGATCTAGAGGCCCGGCGCCGGGGCGCCAGCCTCTATCTGGCCCAGGGAACCCTGCCGATGTTCCCCGGTGAACTGGCCAATGGCCCCTTCAGTTTGCGGGCGGGGCAGCGCTGCGCGGCCTGGAGCCTGCGGATCCAGTTGGCAGACGATGGGGCCCTCGACCAGATGGAGCTCCAACGCAGCTGGGTGCGGCCGGCCTATCGGCTCTCCTATGCCGATGTGGATGAGTTGCTGGAGCTGGCGCCGCCCCAAGAGCAAGCCCTGCTCACCTTGCACGCGCTGATGCAGCGTCGCCGCGCCTGGCGGGCCAGCCAGGGAGCGCTGTTTCTCGATCAGCCGGAGGGCCGCATCCGCTGCGGGGATCCAAGTGCGGAAGGGGATGGGGCGCTGCTGGAGATCATTGAGCCCTCAGCCGCCAGGCTGCTGGTGGCGGAAGCCATGATCCTGGCCGGGGCTGCCGTTGCCGAATACGGCCGCCGCCACCAGCTCGCCCTGCCCTACCGCAGCCAGCCGGTAGCGCCCGTGCCCAGCGCCCAGGAGCTGGAGCGGGTGCCAGCGGGGCCGGCTCGCGGGGCCGCGATCAAAAAATGCCTCACCCGCGGGGTCGTGGGAACCACTGTTCTGCCCCATTTCAGCCTCGGCCTGGAGGCCTATGTCCAAGCCACCTCGCCGATCCGCCGCTATGGCGATCTGCTTGTGCAGCGCCAACTGGCGGCCCATCTGAAGGGCGAAGCGCCGCTGGAGGCCATGGCGATGGCCGATCTGCTCATCGCCCTGGAGGGGAGCCTGCGGGAGGGGATCGCCATCTCCCGAGAGGATCAACGGCACTGGCAACAGGTGTGGTTCGCCAACCAGCGGGGCCAACAGTGGCGGGGGTTGTTTCTGCGTTGGCTGCGGGAGGACCACCACCTGGCCCTGGTGCACCTGGAGAATCTGGCCATGGATCTGCCAGCCGAGTGCCACGGGGCCCCCCTGCCCGGTGATGGGGTGGTGGTGCGTGTGCGGGAGGTGGACCCCCTGCGGGATCTGCTGCGACTCGATGCCCGCTGCCTGTGAGGGATGAGCCCCCGGGCTGCCTAGGCCAGCCGTGACACCCGCAACCAGGGCCCCCAGGGATTGGCACAGCCCACCAGCGCCACCGGACAGGGGCTGGACTGCTGCTGCAGCCAAGCATTGAGGGCCGGCTCCAGGGTGATCAGGGGCCAGGGCTCGCCCGCCGGACCCTTCGGGCCGTGAAGGCTGAAGCCACCACTCCCATCAGCCACGAGGGTGCCCTGCCAGAGGCGTTCCCCGGGCTCGCTGGGGGCCTGGTGCGGATCCCCGGCCAGGGCGCTCCAGCGTCCCTCCGGCAGGAGCCGTTCAGGGGCATCAAGCAGAGCGCGCTGGCGGTCGCGCCAGTGCGGATGGTGCCAGGGGGTGTCCCAGAGCGGCAGGGGACCAGCGGGGGCCTTCTCATCAGCCAAGAGGGCTTCCTGCAGCTGCCGCACGGGCAGGGCGGCTGGGGAGAGCCGGCCCCGCACACACAGGGCGGCCGCCAACCCTGCTGCTTGTCCCAGATTGAGCACCAAAGGTTGCAGCCGGGTGGCACCGTTGGCCATGTGGCTGACGCCGATGGCCTTGTCTGCCGCCAGGAGGTTCCGCAGCGAACGGCTCACCAGGGAGCCATAGGGAATGGCGAAGGGGGTGCCGCTCCATCGGCCGCCCCAACGGCAGCTTTTGGGGGCCAACGGCCAATCGGGACCGGGATAGTGGTGATCGTTGGCGTAGTTCCCCACTGCGATGGCCGTCGTTCGGCCCTCGCCATCCATCGGCAGGGGGGCGATGCAGGCCCCCGGGCCGATCGGCAGGAGATGCTGCTCCACCACGGTGTCTTGAGCCACCAAGCGCCGCCCCTCCCGCCAATAGGGCATCAGAGCCAGATCCTGATCGCCCTCCAGCGCTCCGGCAGCTGCCTGCTGGGGGCTGGGAAAGATCGAGCCTCGCTGCAGTCGTCCCTGGCTGATCGCCAAGAGGGTGTCGGCGAAGGCCCGACTGTGGGCTTGCATCTCTGCGGCCAGGTCGGCGGGCACCTCCCCCGGCCAGCCATCGACGCTGAAGGCCCGCTCCAGCCCATCGTGCCAGTCGTTGCCAGAGAGGGGCCAGTTGAGCATCACCGCCCCCCCCGGCAGCCGCCCATAGGTGAGGGTGCGCTCCAGGCCAAAGCGGCTTGTGGCTTCGGCAAAGGGGGCCGCGGGCGCCGTTGCCGGCGACGGGAACGGGGCTCCCCCCAGCCCGGAGGGAAGGGGGTCAGTGAGCTGAGCCATCACCACCCAAGTGGGGGATTGGACCGGCTGACGGGCAAAAAAAGCCCGCCCCTCCAACTCCGCCTCCGGGGGAGCGCTGGGCTCGCCCCAGGTCTCTCGCGCTTCCCAGCCGACGCGATGGGGCACCTCCGCCAGGGGATAGAGATCGCCCCGGTCACTCCCATCCACCACAATCGTGGGCAGGAGCCGCCATGGCTCCTGCTGCCAGGTGAGCCGCAGCGCCGTGAGCTGATCGCCGCTCCGTTCCACCTCCTCCAGCCGAACCAGGGGCCACCACGCCAATCGGGATTCGGCCGCCACCCACCGGCGCAAGATCGCCTCGGCCGTCGCCGGGCGGTAGCCAAAGCAACTGACCCAGTTGTGATCCAACCCCCCCGGCGTCTCGGCGGCCAGCGCGCGCAACAGGGCACCCCAGAGACCGCTCTGCCACGGGGAGAGCTCATTGCCATCCGGGCAGCAAACGCCCGCCGCGCTCACCATGCCCCCCAGCCAGGCGCCTGGGGTGAGCAGCAGGGTTTGGGCGCCGCTGCGGGCGGCCTGCAGGGCTGCGGCCACCCCGCCGGTTCCGCCGCCCCACACCACCACCTCCACGGCCTGTTGGCGCGGGCTCATGGCTCCTGCCCCGCCAGGGTGTCCAGCGCGCGCAAGCGCAGGGCCACCAACTGCTCATAGAGGGGATTGATTTTGCACATCGGCGGAATATGCACCAGCTTGTGGCCAAACAGTTTCAAATCTCTCTCGAAGGGGCATTGGGCAGGGATGAGGCGCACGAGGAACCGGGCCACCGCAGGCTCCCGGGGCTCCATCCGATCCAGCCAGGCTTTCAGCGGATCGAGCAAGCCGCTGCGCTTCTCCTCATCGCAGGAGGCATCGGGCAGGGCGGCCAGCAGCGCCTCGCCCACCTGCAGGGCTGCGGCCCACTGGCGCAGGAGCACCATCTCCGCTGGGCTCAGATGGCCATCAGCAAGAGCCACCAACACCGCGGACCGCAGAAATTCCTCCGCCTCCGGCGTGCCCACCCCAAAGCGATGCACCAGGGCCTCGCTGCCAGGCACCGCCAGCTGCTCCCATTCGCTGCCAGGCAGCTCGCGCTGCAGGTCCTCCTGCAGCTGGTGGGCCTCCGCCTCGGAAAAATCGCCATCAGCGAGAGCAAGATGATGGAGGGCGCCAAGCCAGAGCCTTCGTCGGGCCAATCCAGCAGTGCTGTCGGGCATCGGGGCAGTCATCGGTGCAGCAGGGACAACGCTGCCATGGGAGGGGCGATGGCGGGTGATCGCTAAGATCCCCAGCCAGGCAGGGCCGGAACGGCGAGCCGTACGGGCGACACCAGCCGCGCCACCGAACCCAGCCTCCCGAATGTCCTTCACCCTCACCACTCCGCTCTACTACGTCAACGACAAGCCCCACCTCGGGAGCACCTACACCACCCTGGCCTGCGATTCGATCGCCCGCTATCAAAGACTGCAGGGGCAAAGCGTCACCTTCGTGACGGGCACCGATGAGCACGGCTTGAAAATCCAGCGCACCGCCGAAGCCTCCGGCCTGAGCCCCCAGGGCTTCTGCGACCGCAACAGCGCCAGCTTCCGCAGCCTCTGGACCGCCTGGGGGATCAGCCACGATCGCTTCATCCGCACCACCGATGGGCCGCATCGCGAGCTGGTGGAGCAGTTTTTTGCCCGGGTGGAGGCCCGGGGCGATGTGGTGGAAGGCCGGCAGCAGGGCTGGTATTGCGTCGCCTGCGAGGAATTCAAAGACGAGCCGGCGGAGGCCAGCGAGCCTGCCTGTCCGATTCACCAGCGGGCGCTGGAGTGGCGCGATGAACCGAATCTGTTTTTTCGCCTCTCCCGCTATCAAGACCGCATCGAACAGCTGGTGCAACGGGAGGGGTTCATTGCGCCAGCCTCCCGGCGGCGCGAGGTGGAAAATTTTGTCGCCCGCGGGCTGAGGGATTTCTCCATCTCCCGCATCGATCTGCCCTGGGGGATCCCCGTGCCTGGCCACCCGGGCCACACCTTTTACGTGTGGTTTGACGCCCTGCTCGGCTATCTCTCAGCCCTGCTCGATCCAGCCGTGCCGGTGGATCTGGAGCAGCTGAGCCGCAGGGGCTGGCCCGCCCGGTTGCATGTCATCGGCAAAGACATTTTGCGCTTCCATGCTGTGTTTTGGCCCGCCATGCTCATGTCGGCGGAGCTGCCGCTGCCGGAGCGGGTGTTTGGCCATGGCTTCCTGACGCGGGAAGGCCAGAAGATGGGCAAATCCCTGGGCAACGTGCTGGATCCTGAGGTGCTCCTGGAGCAGTGCGGCAGGGATGCGGTGCGCTGGTATCTGCTTCGCGACATTCCCTTTGGCGAGGATGGCGACTTTCAGCAAAAACGCTTTTGCGATCTGGTGAACAACGATCTGGCCAACACCATTGGCAATCTGCTCAATCGCACGGTGGCGATGGCGCGCAAGTGGTTTGAAGGGGGTGTGCCTGCCTGCGGGGAGGCGCGCTCTGAGGACCATCCCTTGGCCATCGCGAGCCGCAACGCCGCCGCCAGCTTCGATGGGGCGATGGACTCCCTGGACTTCCGCCGGGCCGCTGAAGCGGTGTTGGGCTTGGCCGAGACCGCCAATGGCTTTCTCAACGATCGGGCGCCGTGGGTGCGCATGAAGCAGCCGGGCCAGGAGGCGGCTGTGGCCGCAGATCTCTACGCCGTCTTGGAAAGCTGTCGCTGGATTGGCACGCTCCTGATCCCCCTGCTGCCCGATCTGGCCTCACGCATGTTGCAACAACTCGATTGCCCCACCATCCCCTGCGATGCGTTCTGGCCTGCCCCCACCGATGCCCAAGCGGCCCAGACCGCTGCAGCGACAGCCAAGGCGGCCTGGCAGCAGAGCCGAGTTTGGGGGGTGCTGCCATCGCCGGCCCCCCTTCCCGAACCCTCCCCGGTGATGCAACGGCTGGAGCTGCTCGACCCCCTTTGAACCTGTTCAAGCCCACCTCCCATCGGGCTGGCTGGCTGGTCAGCTGCCTGGCTGTTTTGCTGGCCAGCCACGGCTGCGGCAAAGCACCCCTCGTGAACGAGGAAAGTGCGCCACCCTTCTCCTTCCGGGCTCTGGATCTCCAGCAGCGCAACAGCGAGGGCCAGCCCGCCTGGTCGCTTACCAGCCCAGAAGCCCGCTACGACCTTCGCAGCAGTGTGGCTCGCGCCCTCCGCCCCTCAGGCGTGATCTTTGATAAGGGCCAACCGCTCTACAAGTTGGCGGCGACCACGGGCACCGTGATCAACGACGGGGCCGTGATCCTGCTGGAAGGAGAGATCCGCCTCCAGCGCCTGGGCAAAAATCCCCTGCTGCTCAGTGCCGAGCGGGTGCTCTGGATCCCT
Source organism: Cyanobacteriota bacterium (assembly GCA_035284785.1). Taxonomy (GTDB): domain Bacteria; phylum Cyanobacteriota; class Cyanobacteriia; order PCC-6307; family Cyanobiaceae; genus Cyanobium. The sequence goes on from JAYKHK010000134.1 coordinate 11,902, forward strand.
CGGGAGTCCCTGATGCGATTTGAGCGCACTCCGCAAGTGCGCAACCTGCAAAACCGCCTCACCGCCGAAACCGCCACCTTGCACCTCAACCGTGATCTGCTCGAGTTGAGAGGGCAACCCCGCCTCGAGCACTGGAGCCGTCCCTCTGCCCTCGACGGCCGCCCCCCCGATCAAGCTCCAGAGATCCTGAGCACCCTGCAAGCGGTGGATTGGCATCCCGGCAGCGGGGAACTCAAAGGTGCGGGTCCGGTGAACGTCAGCCGCCGCCCACCCCAAAGCCCCACCAATCGCCCCCCCCAGGTGCTGACGGCGTCCCGGTTGGAGGGCAACACGCTGAAGCAGCTCTACACCTTGCAAGGACCGGTCCAAATGGAGGATCCCGTCGAAAAAAGCTGGTTTCGCGGCGGCGCGCTCACCTTCAACACGGCGGAAGGATGGCTGACCACCGGAGCGTCTTTCCAGGCCCAACAGGGCCTGCTGCAGGTGCAAGGGGCAGAGCTGCGGCTGGATGGCCGCCAATCCCTGGCCAGCATCGGCCGCGACTGCAAACTGCAACAGCCTGGCGAGACCCTTCAATCGCAGCGGTGCCAGTGGAACTGGAAGACCAAGGCCGTGCAGGCCGAAGGGGATGTGGTCTACCGGAGGCAGGCCAGCGACCAGCTCACCCGCGCCCAGCGCCTTGAGGGTCAATTGGGGCCCCAGGGGAGCGTGATGGCCACCCATCCGGGCGGCCAGGTGTTCAGCCAGCTGCGGGTTCCCCGTCGAGCGGGGGCGCCACAACCCCAGAAGGCTCGCTCCAAACCGGAGCCCATCGTGTTTTGAGTTTGCGCGCCCAGCCCTCGATCCACTTGAGGTCGGCTTGGCTGAAGCAGCGGGCGGTCCAACCGCCCACCAACAACACTGCCCTTTCCCCTACGGGCTGCACCACCACCGCTGGCAGGCCGGGAAGCAAGGCTTCAAACTCAGAGCGGCCAGGGTAGTGACGAAGATCCACCAGGGAGATGGCGCGCCCGCGCTGCAACGCTTGCTGGCAAATCGGGCCCGGGGCGAAGCTCTCAGCCGTCAGCAGTCCCCGACGCAACACAACCCGCTCGCCATCGTGCAGCAACAGGGTGGCGGCGGGCGTGGCCGTGAGCAGCATGGCGCTGCCCCAGCCCAGTTCCTGGAGGAGGTCATCGGGCAACCCTCCCGTCAACTCGCACCCCTGTTCCCCGGCCAGCTCAGCCCGCTCAGCCGCCAGGGGCACCACCCTCTGCCACAGGGCAGCCACCACCATCAACACCACGGCCAGGAGGCTGGCCAACACCGAGGCCCGCTCAAGGGAAGGGTCGAGCTGGGGGGCACTCAGCTGGTTGGCGACCGCCAACGCCAAGCCCACCATGCCTACGGCTGACACAACACGGGCAGGCAAGGGGAGCGACATGAATCACCAGGGCGCGGAGGCAAAAATCATCGGGCGGGGAGGGGAGCGCGATGGGCACTTGGGCGTCAGACTGGAGAGTGGAGCCATCCAGTTGAGCTTGTCGTGACCCTTCTCTCCATCAGCGGTGCAGCAACCAGATGCACCACATGGTTCATGCGTGCAAGGGGGCTGCTTGTCGCCTCCTTCATGATGTTGGTGATCATCGCGGGGGTCGTCGGTCCGGCCGAAGCCCTCTCCCTGGCGGATTTCCCGAAGCAGGCTCCCAGCACCCATGTGTTGGATGAGGCCCATGTGTTGTCCCGTGCCAGCTCCCAAGAGATTGAGCGGGTGCTGCAAACCTTCGGCGACGAACGGGTCGATGCCAAGGTGATCACAGTGGCCAAGCTTGACTATGGCCTCAGCCTCCACCAACTGGGTGAAGACCTTTTGGACCAATGGGGACGGCCTGAGGGCAACGCCGACGGTGAGGGCCCCTCACGCCTGCTGTTGCTGATCGACTCCCAAACGCGCTCCACCGCCGTGGTGGCCTCCAAGAGCCTCGCGGGGCGCCTGCCGGCTGAACTGCTGGAGAGCACTGCGCAATCCACCATGGCAACCCCGTTGCGCACGGCCGATCGATATCGGCAAGCCACCCTGGACGCCCTGAGCCGACTCTCCACCGTGCTCAGCGGTGGTGAAGATCCCGGGGAACCCGCCGTGGAGGAAGCCCCCGCCGTGGTGAGCAACATCCCAAGCAAGGAAGACACGGAGAGCAGTCATGCCTTCACCTGGGTTGTTGTGCTTCTGGCTGTCGGCACGGTGGTGCCGATGGTCACCTGGTGGGTGTTTTCTCGTTAAACCAACATGGGATTTCGCGACTGGATGGGCAGATTCGGCAATGCCCAAACGCTGGACGTCTCCAGTGATTTGGAAAGGGGTTACGAAGCCGCCTTGCTGATTCAAAGCATCGAATTGGAGTATTACCAGGATCGGCCTGTGCGGCCTGAGATCGAATTGCGCATTCCGAAAGCCATGCAGGCTCAGGTTTTGCGCCGTTTCCGGGCGGCCCTCCAGGTGTGCCAGCAGTCTGTAGAGGCGATCAAGCCCTACCGGCAGGAACTCAGCGGCCAGGAATTACGCCAGCTGCAATTGCTCGAAACGGTGGCGTCACGGTATGCCACCACCAGGGATCAGCTGCCCAGCTTGAGCCGCAGCCCTGAGCTTCTGCCCCGCAGCCTGCTCGGAGTGGTGGATCAGGTGAGACGGCGGCTTGATCCTGAAGCGGAGGCCAGCGTGATCGCCGGCTTCCGCCGCAGGAGGGATTCCACTCTGGTTGCCCTGAGAATTTTGTTGTTGATGATTCTTGTGCCAATTCTGGTGCAGCAAATCAGCCGGACTTATATCGTCTCTCCACTGGTCGATCGCTTCTCTCCAAACAACTCTTTTCTCAGTTATCCCAAGCCGAAACTGGAAGAAAAAGCCGTTGAGAAATTAAGGATTTACCAGGCCGAAATCGAGTTTGATCACCTCCTCAACAACGAACCTTTACCCTCGCGTGATGAGCTACAGAAGCAGCTTCAGGCTCGCGCTCAGGAGTTGAAAGCAGAGGCTGATCGAGAGAGCACAGAAGCGGTGAAAAATGTATTTGCTGACTTGTTTGCCCTGCTGGGCTTCGTGGCTGTCTGCCTCTTCGGAAGCCGAGACATTCAGATCCTGCGAGGGTTTATTGATGAGGTGGTGTATGGCCTAAGCGATAGCGCCAAGGCTTTTGGCATCATCCTTTTCACGGATATTTTCGTCGGTTTCCACAGCCCAGAGGGCTGGACTGTGCTGCTGCAAGGCATCGCAGACCACTTGGGTTTACCAGCCAGAGAAAATTTTGTTTTGTTATTCATTGCCACCTTTCCTGTGGTGTTAGCCACCATCTTCAAATATTGGATTTTCCGCTATCTAAACCGCGTCTCCCCCTCCTCGGTGGCGACCCTTCGCAACATGCAAGGGGGCGGCTAGGCCGTGTCTACGTGTTGCCCGCACCACACTTTGGTCAGCGGACCGGCGGCCAGTGGCAAAAGCCGCTGGGCGGAGCATCTGGCCCATGGCAGTGGCAAAGCCGTTGTGGTGTTGGCCACGGGTCCCGATCTCCCCGATGATTCGAGCTGGCAAGAGCGCCTTGCCCGACATCGGCAGCGCCGTCCCTCCTCCTGGTCCACCTGGGAGGTGGCAGGCGAGCTCAATGAGGCCCTGCGCAGCCTGAGCGAAGAGCAGGTGGCGCTTGTCGATTCGCTTGGCACCTGGGTTGCCGCTCACCTGGACAGGGAGTCTCTGCTCTGGCAGGAGCAAGTGGCCACTCTGGTGGAAACGCTCAAATTCAGCCGCTGCAGGGCCATTCTGGTGAGCGAAGAAACGGGCTGGGGAGTGGTGCCGATGACGGCCGCCGGCGGACGTTTTCGTGATCGCCTGGGGGAACTGACCCAGCAGCTCACACCGCTCTGCACGGCCGCCTGGCTCGTGGTGCAGGGTCGGGCCATCGATCTGACCAAGCGCAGTCAAATCGTGCCGAGTGCCTGAGTGGCGATGCCCAGGGTCGTTCTGTTTGCGCCTGAAATCCCTCCCAACACCGGCAATGTGGCGCGCACCTGTGCCGCCACAGGAGTGGAACTGCACTTGATTGAACCCCTTGGGTTTTCGCTCAGCGATCGCTACCTGAAGCGAGCCGGATTGGATTACTGGCCTCTGGTGCAGCTGCAGGTGCACCGGGATGTGGCCACATTCCTTGCAGCCGCAAGGGATCAGGGCGGAAGGCTGCTTGCGCTGAGCAGCCACGCCAGCCAGCCCTACAGCCAGATCCGCTACCAGAGCGAAGACTGGCTGTTGTTTGGCCGCGAGAGCGACGGTCTCGATCAGGCTCTCTTGGAGGCCGCGGATCTGCGGCTCACCATCCCGATGCCCTTCAGCAGCCGAGCGCTCTCAGGCGGGGTTAGAAGCCTCAATCTCTCCGTGGCTGTGGGAGTGGTGGTGTTCGAGGCGCTTCGTCAAAGCTCTGGTGAGAGTGCTGGTCCTTCCCTGTAGGGGCTGGCTGAGGGTTGCCTTCACAGACAACAGACGCTAAGGTCTGCCGGAATTTGTTTTTCGCCATTTTTGCCACAAGTTGCTTGCAGCTTGTTCTCAGAGCCTGGCGTTTTCTAACTAGCACATCAATCTTCCCTCTTAATCACATGGTTTTTTACCGGAGAATTTTTACTGCGCTCCTCTGTACGCCGGTGCTGTTGCCCCTCACAGCAGCTCTTGCCACCGACCTGCAAACCTCTCTGACAACCGACGATCTCCTCTCAGCGCTGCAAGGTGTCGGCAGGGAAAAATTCCAATCCGGTTCAAGCCTTGTAGCCCCGCCACCCCTGCCAACCGACTCGACGGCGCCATCCACCGACCAACAAGCTGTTGTTCGCTTCGGCGACACACTGGCTTCCATCGCCAATCGCCATGGCTTGTCGGTGGACCAGTTGCTGCGCCTCAATCCAGATCTTCAAGACGCTCCCTTGATCGTTGGGCGCCAACTGGACGTACAGGCTGCTCCGAGCCCAAGAGTCCGCAGTTTGATCAGCCTCAGGCCCTCCACCAGCGGTGGAGCGAGCTGGCCTGACACACCTTCCTACCCATCCACAAACCAACCCACCCCGGGCAGCGGCCGATGGATATGGCCAGCCAAGGGACTGTTCACCTCCGGCTATGGCTGGCGATGGGGTCGCATGCACAAAGGCATCGATGTGGCCAACAGCGTGGGCACTCCCATCGTGGCTGCCCAGCACGGTCGTGTCACCTTTGCCGGGTGGAGCGACGGAGGCTATGGCTATCTGGTTGAGATCACCCACGACGATGGCTCCCGAAGCTTGTACGCCCACCAAAGCCGCATCTTGGTGGACCTTGGCGAAGAGGTGAGCCAAGGGCAACAAATCGGCACGATGGGAAGCACGGGCAGAAGCACAGGCCCCCATCTGCACTTCGAAATCCATGCACCGGGACTTGGCGCTGTGAATCCCATGCATCTCTTGGAACCGGCCGCTTGAGGCCGGTTTCGCAAGCTCGTTTCGGGAAGCTGCAGGCGATCACCTAAAGTTTCCACACCGGGCTCGGTAGCTCAGCTGGTTAGAGCGTGGGATTCATAACCCCAAGGTCGGGAGTTCAAGTCTCCCCCGAGCCACTTCCACGATTTCCGCGCGGCCTGAACGATTCACTGGCCGTCTGCTCAAGCGCCTAGCGCATTTCAATCGCCCGCAATCGGTCACGAAAGCTGGGTGCCTCCGGTTCCGCCTGTTCCGCCGCAGGTTGGGGGAGGGTCGGCAGGACGGTTTTGATCGGCCGTGGGGAGGAGGTGGCCCCACGCACTTCCACCGGCACCCGGGTTGAACCCACCTTGCGGGCCATGCCCAAGCTGAGTTCGCCCTTTTGGTTGCGAGCCAGGGGACTGCTCTTGAGCTCGCTGCGCACCTGATTCAGCAGGCGAAAGTGGCTTGTGGTGCTGTATCTGCGGAGCACCGAGGGATCCCAGACCATGGCAAGGGGGGAGAAAAGCAGTCAGTACAGCCTATGGCCCTGACTGACAAGGATCCGCAAAGATCCGTGATAGGTTATGGATGTTCAACTAGAAGTCGATCCGACTTCGTGTTGGCTGCGCTGCACGAGCCCTTGTGCAGCGTCTCGCCTTCCCGAGGGGTTGTGGTGGGGTTGGGTCCTGAGCCAGCCCACCCAGCCCCATAAAACCCGTTGTCCTCTCCATCAACCCATCCCATGTCCAGGCTTGTCGGTCTGCCCGCCCCTGACTTCACAGCCACCGCCGTGGTGGACCAGGAGTTCAAGGAGATCACCCTGTCGCACTACCGCGGCAAATATGTGGTGCTGTTCTTCTATCCCCTCGATTTCACCTTCGTTTGCCCAACGGAGATCACGGCTTTCAGCGATCGTCACGGCGACTTCTCCAGCCGCAACACCGAAGTGATCGGAGTGTCGGTCGACAGCCAATTCAGCCACCTTGCCTGGGTGCAAACCGATCGCAAAAATGGTGGTCTCGGAGACATCGCCTACCCTCTCGTGGCCGATCTCAAGAAAGAGATCGCGCGGGCTTACGAAGTGCTCGACGAAGAGGCCGGCATCGCCCTGCGTGGTCTGTTCATCATTGATCCGGATGGGGTGATCATGCACAGCACCATCAACAACCTCCCCGTCGGCCGCTCCGTGGATGAAACCCTGCGCGTGCTGCAGGCCTTCCAATACGTGCAATCCCATCCCGATGAGGTGTGCCCCGCCAACTGGACCCCGGGCGAAAAGACCATGAATCCCGATCCTGTCAAGAGCAAGGATTTCTTTGCAGCCATCGGCTGATCTCGGCCAATCAAGCTTTGCGAGGGGGCCATTGGCCCCCTTTTTTACTGGGGCTGACTCATCGGTTTGTGGCTCGCTCCTAGAGGAGCTCCAGGGAGCCGCGATCGCCGTCCAGACGGGCCAGGCGCCCCAGAGGCAAAGCAAGGTTCGGGCGTCCGTGACCGACGGGCAACTCTCCCACCAGGGGGACCCCCAAATCCCGGAAGCGATCCCGCAACACCTCCTCCATGGAGAGATCACCGGGAAGGATGTCATCTTGCTTCCAGCGAAAGCGACCCAACCCCACCCCGGCAATCCCGCGAAGCACCCCGCTGGTGCGCCACTGGGTCAACATGCGGTCCACGCGATAGGGCTCCTCCCCGACGTCCTCCAGCACAAGCACGCAGCCCGCAAGCCGGGGAAACCAGGGAGTGCCGATCAGGCTGGTCGCCACCGTGAGGTTGCTCACCACCAAGGGCCCGACAGCCCTTCCCGACCGCCATCCCTGCCCCTGCAGCGGCGCGACGGCCGCCCCGCTGAGCAGCCGCCGCAGCCGCTCCCACTGCGTCTCATCGCCCCCCAGACTGCCGTGCACAGCCCCGCCGATTCCGGCGGCCAGTTGGGCCAACAACAGGGCGCTGGCATCGGAGAAGCCCACCAGCCAGCGGGGCTGGGAGGGAGGACGCCATCCCCGCTCCAACAGCCGGGCGCTGCCCCAGCCGCCCGCCACACTCACCACAGCGGCCACAGCCGGATCGCTCATCGCCTGCCGCAAGCGCTGCAAACGTTGCTCATCGGGCTCAGAAAACCAGCGCCAACGCCCTTGGATCGCCGCAGGGATCGTGAGACGCCAACCTGCGGCCGCAAAGCGCCTGCGCAACTGATCCGCCTCCCGGGCCGGATGCTCCCACCAGGTGCCCGGTGCGATCGCCATCACCTCGCTGCCAAGGGCCAGCGGGGGCGGCATCGCCAAAGCCATGCCGTTTTGAGGCTGGGAGCTTCCCTTGGCCCACAGCGGCGCCCCCATCCCCAGGGCCATCAGGCCGCTCAACAGCCGCCGCCGCTCCATCCCCTCAGCCCTGGCCGAAGGAGGCCAGCAGGGGGCGCCCATCCAAGCCCCCCAAGGCCGGGTCACAGGCCCGCTCGGGATGGGGCATCAAGCCCAGCACATTGCCGCGCTCATTGGTGAGACCCGCCACATCGCCCATCGAACCGTTGGGGTTGTCGCGGTAGCGCAACACCACCTGGCCGCCATCGATGAGGCGCTTCAAGGTTGGCCCATCCACCTGATAGCGCCCTTCTCCATGGGCAATGGGCAGGGCGATGGTGGCTCCCTCGTCGTAGCTTTGCAACCACGTGCAGCGCCCCGGCCGCACCTCAAGGGGGGTGGGTTCACAGCGAAAATGCAAATCACGGTTGCGGGTCAACGCGCCAGGCAACAAGCCCATTTCGGTGAGCACTTGGAAGCCATTGCAGATCCCGAGCACGGGCCCGCCCTCGCTGGCAAAGCGGTGCACCTCCTGCAAAATCGGCGCAAAGCGAGCGATCGCTCCGCAGCGGAGGTAGTCGCCATAGCTAAATCCGCCTGGCAGCACCACGGCGTCCACCTCGCCCAGCTCGCGCTCCTCATGCCAAAGAAAGCGGGTCTGTTCCCCCAAGCAACCCTCCAGAGCCCAGCGCAGATCACGGTCGCAGTTGGATCCCGGAAACACCACAATGCCAATGGTCATGGGGGCTCAGTGGTCCTCCACCAGATCAAGGCTCCAGTCTTCGATCACCGGGTTGGCCAGCAACCGGTCGCTCAACAGCTCCAGCTGCTCTTGGGCGATCGTGTGATTGGGGGCTTCCAGTTCCACCTCAATGGCCTTGCCAATGCGTAGGCGCTGGATGCCGACCACCCCCAGGCGTGAGGCTGCAGCGCGGGTGGCTTCACCAGCGGGATCGAGCACAGAGGGTCGAAGGGACACCTGGACGCGGGCACGAAAAAGGGGCACCAGCTGCAAGGCAACACGCCAATCCTGGCAGCTCACCGGGCTGATTCCCTGGATCGGCGTGGGAATGATGGGAGTGGGATCGGGTTTCACTGCCGTGGGCTTGGCTGTGATCGTCCATGCCCAGCCCTCCCCCATTCCCCTGGAGTGCAGTCTCAACAAGGGCCCATGGCAGCCCTGTCAGATGGAGGTGGTTGCGGTGGGCCAGTCCTGGTGGGTGGTGGTCGGTGGCCGCCGCATCGCCTTCCGCCACGACGGCACAGGCAAGGTGGAGATGAACAGCGATGGGACCTGGGTGGTGGTGACCCCCCATTGGGCCGCCGATCGGAGCCTTTGCTGGGAGAGCCTCTGCCTGCGGGGGGATATCCCGCTCGACTGACCAGCCAGCTCGCCGAAACCTAAACCGCAGGGCTTAGCGCAGGCCAAAGCTTCCCCGTGGCAGCCTCGACGCGCTCGCGCTGAGCCGCAGGCACCAAGGCCACCAGCTCCAGAGAAGGCGTTTGGGGATCGGGATTGGCCACGCCCTCATACCAAGCCTCCAAGCGTGGCCCCACCGCCTGAATCTGGAGGGTGAGCCGCTTGCCCGCCTCCCGAACACGCCCCTTCAAGCGGAGGATCGGTTGCTCTCGCAGCAGATCGCGCAGCGTCTGCTCCACCTCTTGGCGGCCAAGCGCTCCCCAACGGCGAATCACCAGGGTGTCCATGGCCACATGGGCATGGTCGTGGTGATGGTCGTCGCTGGGCTCCAACGGCTCGAGCGCGTCGGCAGGGGGCTCGAAGGTGCGGCCCAGGATGAGTTCGGCGGGCAAGACTCCGTGGGCCATCGGCAGCAGAGGCGTTCCAGGGCGAACCTTGGATTCCAGGGAGGCCATCACCCCCTCCAAGGCATCAGCAGCCACCGTGTCGGCCCGGCTGACGGCCACCAGATCGGCCACCTCCAGCTGCTCGTCAAACAGCTCCTCCAGGGCAGAGAGATGCTCCAGGCTTGGATCGGCTTGGCGCTGGCACTCCACCGACGCCGCATCTCCCACCACGTGGCCAGCGGCCAGGGCTTCCCCATCCACCACGGTCACCACGGCATGCACCCGGGTGCGGGTGCGCACCTGAGGCCACTGAAAAGCGGCCACCAGCGGTTCAGGAAGGGCCAGGCCACTGGTTTCCACCACCAGCCCATCCAGCTGGTCGGCCCTCTCCAGCAAGCGCTCCATGGTGGGCAAGAACTCCTCCTGCACGGTGCAACACAGGCAGCCGTTGGTGAGCTCCACCAGGCGCCCCGCCAACTCGTCCTCCGGGCAAAACCCGCAGTGGGCCAGGAGCTCACCATCGATCCCCACATCGCCAAATTCATTGACGATGACCGCCAGACGCTGGCCGCTGTGGAGCAGCAGATGGCGCAGGAGGGTGGTTTTTCCAGCCCCGAGAAAGCCGGTCACCACCGTGACGGGCAAACGGGTGGGCAGAGACGGAGTCATTTCAGGCCACGAGGGCGGAGAAGGTCCAGGCGGCTCCGCAGCCGACAAGACCGGCACAGAGCAAGGAGCGTTGGAGCGAGCTCAGGCCGTCAGCCAGGGAGCGCAGCAGGGTGAGGGCCAACCAGAGCAGGGTCCCTTGGCTCAGGAGCAAGCCAAGTGCGTAGAAGGCGAGAGGGGCCTGACTCCAGCCCAGAACGGTGTGGCTGAGCACATAGCCGTGCAGGCCGATCGCCGGCAAGAGCAAGGCCTTCGGCCAACCCCGCAGACAGACCAGGGCCACCACGACGAGGCTGAAGGCCACGGCAGCCTCGGAGAGGGGCAAGCCGGGGAGCCACAAACCCAGGCCGCTGCCCAGCAAACCTGTGGCCAACAGGGCGAGCAGCCAGCGGAAGCGCTGCTGCAATCCCACCAGGGAGAGCGAGCAGAGGAAGAGCAGGTGATCGGGGCCAAGGATGGGGTGGGCAAGGCCACTGAGAAACCCTGTCAGGGGGGAGGGTGCCATCCGGCTGAACTCCATCAGGTGATGGGCCTGGGCTGGTGGAGCGGCCCAGCCAAAAGCCTCGGCCCCAATCCCCAGGAGGGTGAGCAGGAGGCAAAACCGAGCTGCACGAGCTGGTTGGTCAGAAAAAATCATGGCGAACGCCGGTCCTCGCCGGTCTTGAAGTGGACATCGGCGGGCGTTCTGACTGGATCGCCATGGCGATCTTCACAGCTGCGGGACAGTGCCGGACTCCAGAAACTCTGTGCACCGGTCTTTCCCCCTTGCCTCCATGGGCTGATCCCCCACAGAACCGATGCCGAGCAATCTACTGGCGGTTGTTGGAGGCCCCGCCGCTCAGTCGCATTCCAGGCTCTCCTTGGTCTGCACTCCCGTCTGCGGATGGATGCCTTCAGCCCTGGCGCAGAGGGCGCGGCGCTGGGCGCGATCCAGCACAGCTCCACTGAAATCAGCGTTGGCAATTTGGGCCTCGCTGAAGCGGCTCTGCATCAACATGGCGTTTTGCAGCTGGGCTCCGCGGAGATCAGCCTTCTCCAAGCGACTGGCGAAAATCACGGCATCTTGGAGATCCACATCACGCAGATCGGCCGACTGAAGATTGCTGCCATTGAAAACGGCGCCCCGCAGATTCGCGCCGTGCAAATCCACACCCTCCAGATTTGACTTGATGAATTCCTGCTGTTGCAGGTTGCGGCCGTGCATGTCGGCCTCGATTTGCTGGAGCGCCCGCTGGCCCCTGAGTTCGGGGGCCGTAATGGCCAAGGCCGAGCGGGGAGCCGCCAGGGAGATGGCGAGCAACAGCAGCAAGGCTCCCGCCCAGAGCCAACCTGGGGGGCGGGAGAACCACCCCCCCAGCCGATTGGTGTCAGCCGAGTTCTCGCGGTTGTTGTGCATGGCTGCAGGCCTACGCTTTTGGCACAAGTTATGGCAGCCATGGCTCTGTCGCTGCGGGTGGTGGTTCCGCCACACCCCCTGATTGCCCATTGGCTCACGGTGTTGCGAGATCGCTCCACCCCCTCCCCCCTCTTCGCCACGGCGATGGGAGAGCTGGGACGCTGGCTCACCTACGAAGCCCTCAGGGACTGGTTGCCCCACACTCCCGTCACGGTGCAAACCCCGCTGGCGACAGCTGAGGGCCAAGTGGTGGATGGCGCCATCCCCCTGTTGGCCGTTCCAGTGCTGCGCGGGGGCCTGGGGCTCTGGCACGGGGCCCAGGGCGTCGTGCCCACGGCACGGGTGTGCCACGTGGGAATCGATGCTCCGCCAGGCCAAGCCGCGCAGTGGTATCTGGACGACCTGCCTACGGCCATCGGCCAGCGGGTGGGGGTGCTGATCTGGCTTCCACAGGTGGCCTCGGGGCGCACCTTGCTGGCCCTGCTCCAGCGGCTGCGCGAGGCAGGCGTGGAGGGGCCCAGGCTGCGCGTGATCACCTGTGTGGCGGCGGCACCGGGCCTTAAGGCCCTGGGGGAGGCCACGGCAGATCTCACGGTGTATGCAGCCTGCATCGATCCGGAGATCGATGGGCAGGGCCAAATCCTGCCGGGGTTTGGGGATCCAGCCCTGCGCCTCTATGGAGGAGCGGGGGGCTTGGAGGCAGAGCAAACGCCAGCCGCCTAGGCTGGTTTGATTCGTTTAGGCCCCCTCCATGCCCGAGACCCAGCGCGAGTCCGCTGCTCCGGCTGGCGCGCCGATCCTCACCAGCACCATCCTTGGTGCCCTGGCCGGTGCGGGAAGCCTGGCCTGGTGGCTATGGCGGCAAAGCAAGCGTCGGCAACTGGCGCAAAGAGAGCAGCGGTTGCTGCGACTCTCCCGCTACCAGGGGGATGCGAGCGGCGAGGCCAGTCTCCCCGAAGAGAGTTCCCAGGGGGAGGCGCTGCCGGAGCGGGTGCAACAGCTCAACCAAGCGATCGAAGAGGTGCGCAGGCAGCTGGAGGCCCTTCAGGCCCAGCCCTGAGCTTGCTGAAGAGGCAGGGTCGATCAAGCTCCCAGTAGGGTCGATGGGTCTGGCCGACCCACCATGTTGCGATCCGACGCCATCACCAAAGGAATCCAGCGGTCCCCCAACAGGGCCATGCTCCGGGCGGTGGGATTCACCGATGAGGATTTTGGTAAACCGATCATTGGCATAGCCAATGGCTACAGCACGATCACCCCTTGCAACGTTGGGCTCAATGAGCTGGCTCGCCGGGCGGAATCGGCGGCCCATCAAGCTGGTGCCATGCCGCAAATGTTTGGCACCATCACGGTGAGTGATGGGATTTCGATGGGAACGGAGGGCATGCGTTATTCGCTTGTCTCCCGGGAAGTGATCGCCGATGCCATTGAGACGGCTTGCAACGCCCAGAGCATGGATGGGGTGCTAGCCATCGGTGGCTGCGACAAAAACATGCCGGGCGCAATGATCGCGATCGCCCGCATGAATATTCCAGCCATCTTTGTTTATGGCGGCACAATCAAGCCAGGCAAACTCCACGGCTCTGATCTCACAGTCGTCAGTTCATTTGAAGCTGTAGGCCAAATCACTGCCGGCAAGATTGATCAGGACGAATTAACCGCGATTGAACAGAATGCATGCCCCGGAGCTGGCAGTTGTGGGGGAATGTTTACCGCCAACACGATGAGCTCGGTTATTGAGGCGATGGGGCTCAGCCTCCCCGGCAGCTCCACCATGGCGGCGGAGGATCCTGAGAAAGCTGAGAGTGCGGCTCGCTCAGCCGAGGTGTTGGTGCAGGCGATTGAGGCCAACATTCGGCCGCTGGATCTGCTCACCAGAGAGGCCTTTGAAAACGCGATCAGTGTGGTGATGGCCGTGGGAGGCTCCACCAACGCGGTCCTCCACCTCCTCGCCATCGCCCGCACAGCCGGCGTGCCTTTGCAAATCGACGACTTTGAAACGATTCGCCAACGGGTTCCGGTGATCTGCGATCTCAAACCCAGCGGCCGCTTTGTCACGGTGGATCTGCATCGCGCCGGTGGCATTCCCCAAGTGATGAAGCTGCTGCTCGAGGCAGGCCTGCTCCATGGCGACTGCCGCACCATCGAGGGGCGCACCCTGCGGGAGGTGCTGGCCTCTGTGCCCTCGGAACCGCCCGCCGATCAAGAGGTGATTCGCCCCCTGAGCAACCCGGTCTACGCCAAGGGGCACCTGGCCATCCTGAAAGGCAATCTCGCCAGCGAGGGCAGCGTCGCCAAGATCAGTGGCGTCAAAACACCGGTGCTCACGGGGCCGGCCCGAGTGTTCGAGGGGGAGGAGAGTTGCCTGGAGGCGATTCTGGCGGGCCAGGTTCAGGCGGGGGATGTGGTGGTGATTCGCAATGAGGGACCTGTGGGAGGGCCGGGGATGCGCGAGATGTTGGCCCCCACCTCGGCGATCGTTGGCCAGGGGCTCGGCGACAAGGTGGCCCTGATCACCGACGGCCGCTTCTCCGGTGGCACCTACGGCTTGGTGGTGGGCCACGTGGCTCCGGAAGCGGCCGTTGGCGGAACCATCGCCTTGGTGCAAGAGGGCGACAGCATCACCGTTGATGCCAATCAGCGGCTCATCCAGCTCAATGTGGACGAGGCGGAGCTGGCCCGCCGCCGAGCCGCCTGGCAGCGGCAAGCTCCCCGCTATGCCACTGGCGTCCTCGGGAAGTATGCACGCCAGGTGAGCTCCAGCAGCCAAGGGGCCGTGACCGACCAGCCGCCAGGCTGATGGGCCCCTCTGGGCGGGCCAACGACTCTCAGCCTGGTGCCAGGAGGGCCCGCAGGCGACGCGCCAGGGCCTCCAATGGCATTCCATCCAGCGGCCGATCACAGCGCTGCCCCTGGGCGCTCATCCAAACCGGATGAAGGCCCTGCCAGAGCATGGGACGGCTGTCGTCCTCGCGCCAGGCCAGGGTGAGGTTTAGATCATCGCCGCTGCGATAGATCTCCAGTTCCAAATCCTGATCAGCCAGGCGCTCTCCCTCCTGGGAGCGGGCCTCCAGCCGCAACTGGCAATCGTCATCCTCCACAGCCGAAAGCAGCACCACGCCATGGCGAAGGGGTTTGCGGCAGAGATCGGCGGCGGCGGCCACCAAGCGGCAGAGATCGGTGTTGGCGGCATCAGACCAAGGCATCGATCGAACGAATGTCCAGGTGGATGGGGCCCGGCCGGAAGCCTGCGTTGGGGCCGCCGTCGTCTCCAAAGCGGGAATGGAGCAGCTGCAGGCGGGTGATCCGGGAGGGATCGAAACGGAGCGGCAGGCCGAGCGGGAGGCCATCCACCGGGCGGGCGCGCACGGATGGGATCAAATCGGCAAAGGGAATCTCCACTCGGGTCGGTCCCTCGCTTGCGGTGCCAAACTCCTGCACCCAGCGCAAACCGCCCGGAATCAGCTCCGTGAGGCCAGCCACCCCATCGGCGCAGGCCACGGCCAACTTGAAGCGCCGTCCCTCCCCCACCAGCTCCAACACCAATCCGCGGGCGAAGGAGAGATCGAGGGGTGGAGAAAACAGGGGCGAGCGCACCGACACAAAACCGCCGCCCTGCTCCACCACCTCACCCTCGAAGTGCAACCCCAGGGTGCTCACCGAGCATTGGCCGCTGCTTTGCCCCCCCATCACGGTGTCGTTGAGGGCATGCCAACCCGAAAAACCATTGCCCCGCACCACACTGGCCGGGGGCGCTGATGATGCGGGGCTGGCTGAGTTGCTCGGGGAGTCCATCGGGAAGGAGGGCCCATGGGCTGGCCCTGAGTTTCGCCCAGTCTGGCGCGGCGGGCGGAGCCTCAGCCGGGGAGCCCGCCTGGCAGATCGGCAGCTGCAGCGGCATCGGCCAAAATCAAAACCTGGCTGGAAGGTTGCACCAACCGGGCCGGAGTGCGCTCGCTGGGTTCCTGGGGATCCAGGAGCCTCGCCAGGGCCTGGCGCTTGCCCGACCCGCTCACAAGAAAAATCACCCGCCTTGCCGCCGAGAGGGCGGGTGCGGTGAGGGTGATTCTGGGCAGACCCTTGCCCACTCCAGTGGTGACCCACCGATCCGTCACCAGGGGGGCGGGCGTCCCTGGGAAGAGGGAGGCGGTGTGGCCATCGTCACCCAAGCCCAACAGCACCACGTCCAACGCCGGCGGCTCTCCACCACACAGCTGCACCAACAGCTCCTCATAACGCTCGGCGCCAAGCTCCGGCGTGGCCAGCTCGGTGGGAACGGGATGGAAGCGCGCCTGGCGTCCCGGCCCTTTAGCCAACAGCGACTCCTGAAGCAGAAGGGCATTGCTGGCCGGATCCTCAGGGCTCACCCACCGCTCATCACCGAGGAGCACATCCACCCTGTCCCAGGGGAGATGCTCCTCCGCCAACTGTTCATAGGCTGCACGGGGGGTTGACCCCCCCGCCAGGGCAATTTGGGCCCGATTTCTCTCGGCAAGGGCGAGATCGATGCAGGCGGCGATCTGCTCGGCGGTTTGCCGTGCCAGATCCTCTGCATCGTGAGCGATCAGCAGGTGGTAGGCGGTCATGACAGCCATTCCGTATGGAAGGATCCTGCACGATCCGTGCGCTCATAGGTGTGGGAGCCAAAGCAATCCCGCATGGCCTGCACCAGGTTTTGGGGCAGGCGGCCGGTGCGATAGCTGTCGATGTAATCCAGAGTGCTGCTCAAACAAGGCACGGGAATGCCAGCCAGAGCCGAACCTGCCACCACCTGGCGCAGACCGGGCAGCCGCTGATTCACCTGCTCTGCAAACCACGGATCCACCAGAAGATTGGCCAGATCCGGGTTGGCGCCATAGGCATTTTGGATGCGTTGCAGCAGACGGGCCCGGATGATGCAGCCACCCTTCCAAATCTGGCCGATGGCACTGAGGTTCAAGTTGTAGGCATGCAGCTTGGAGGCTTCCTGCAGCAGGGCCA
Source organism: Cyanobacteriota bacterium (assembly GCA_035284785.1). Lineage (GTDB taxonomy): Bacteria > Cyanobacteriota > Cyanobacteriia > PCC-6307 > Cyanobiaceae > Cyanobium. The sequence continues at coordinate 28,495 of JAYKHK010000134.1, forward strand.
TCCCTTGGGCATAGCTGGCCATGCAGGCCAGGATGCATGCGTCCTTGAGGTGGGGCAGACCCTGGCCGGGATCGCCAAGGTCGAAGGGGGATGCCGGGGGGGCCTGGAGCAGCGATTCGGCGGCCAGGCGCTCGGGGCGGAGAGAACTCAACACACGGGCATTCAAGGCCGCATAGATGGTGGGCACCGGCACGCCCATCTCCAGAGCGCTGACGACGGTCCAGAGACCTGTGCCCTTTTGCCCAGCCGCATCGACGATGAATTCCACCAGGTCTCCACCGGTCTGCGGATCTTTGGTGCGCAAGCAGACCTCGGTGATCTCCACCAAAAACGAAGCCAGCTCTTCCGTCTGATTCCAGCCAGCCAGAACGTCAGCCATCGCTGCGCCGCCGTAGCCACCGACGCGCTTCATCAGGTCATAGGCCTCAGCCAACACCTGTTCGATGCCGTATTCAATGCCGTTGTGGACGGTCTTGACGAAATGGCCGGCGCCACCGGGGCCGATATAGGTCACACAGGGGCCGTCCTCCACTTGGGCAGCCATTTTGCGCACCATGCTCTCAATGGCTTCGTAGGCGCTCAGGGTGCCGCCCGGCATCATGCTCGGCCCCTCCAAAGCACCCTTGGCCCCTCCGGAGACCCCCATCCCAATGAAACCGAAGCTTTTGCTCTCCAGCTCTTTGACCCGCCGCTCCGTGTCGGTGTAAAGAGAATTGCCGCCATCGATCAACAAGTCGCCTTCCTCCAGGAGAGGGGAGAGGGTGGAGATCATGTCGTCCACAGGCTGGCCTGCCTTCACCATCAACAAGATGCGTCTGGGGCGTTCGAGCATGGCCACGAACTCCTCCAATGTCTCCGCCCCCACGATGTTCTTGCCAGCCCCACGGCCAGCGAGGAAATCCTGTGTTTTGGCAAAGGTGCGATTGAACACAACGCTGGAAAAACCGTTGCGCTCAGCATTGAGCACGAGGTTCTCGCCCATCACGCCAAGACCAATCAGACCAAAATGCGCCTTGCCCATGGAACGTCGTCTGCTCGGGATCAGGCACAGTCTGACGACTCAAGGAGGCCCGGGTCACCTACCAGCGGGCCTGTGTCAGGAACTGCTTGCAACAGGGACAAGTCAAAGTCAAAATTCAAAGTCAGATTGTCGTGCCGTCGGCAATCGTTCCGTTTTTGACGATAACAACGATGCCATTACGAATATAGAAATTCATCTCTGGCCGATCCGCCTCCTCGACGTGGTCTTTGTTCACAATCGTGACATTGCGTCCAATTCGGACGTTTTTGTCGAGGATCGCCCTGCGCACAGTGGTGCCCTGCCCAACCCCGATGGGAATGCCGCCCCGCTCTCTCAAGGTGAGCCGCTCCTGGGAGGACTCGAAATAATCCGCGCCCATCACCAAGGTGTCGTGCAACACCACTTCATCCTCAACCCTGGTGCGAACACCGAGGACGCAGTGATGAATGCTGCAGGATTTCAGGAGAGACCCCTCGCCGATGATGGATTCGGTTACCTGGGCATCCTGGAGCTTGCTGGGGGGCAGATAACGGGGCCGTGTGTAAATTGGAAATTTTTCGTCGTAGAACGAGAAGGCAGGATTTGGCTGGTCTGTGAGTGCCAAATTGGCTTCATAAAACGCACCAATCGTACCGATATCCTCCCAATAATCGTTAAAGAGGAAACTCTGCAGATGATCGCCTCTTGACAGGGAGGAAGGTATGATTTCTTTGCCAAAGTCCGTATAACCTGGATGACTATTCAGCAGATCAAAGAGCGTATCTCGGCTAAACACATAGATGCCCATCGAGGCCAAATAGGGTCTTTTCTGTGCTTCTTCAGGCGTTAGTCCAAGCGTTGCTGTATCAACAAGCATCGACTCCAATTCAGCCCCTTTTGGCTTTTCCTTGAACTCAAGGATCTTCCCTTGAGCATTGGTGCGCATCAGCCCGAATCCTTCTGCTTGCGCGCCATCAACAGGCAGGGCACCAACGGAAAGCTGGGCGCCACTGTCAATATGATGCTGCACAAACTTGCCATAATCCATGCGATAGAGCTGATCACCGGAAAGTATCAAATAATAGTCGACATCCCATTCCTGGAATAGCCATTGATACTTACGCACCGCATCGGCCGTTCCCTCAAACCAGCTGGGGCTTTCAGGTGTTTGCTGCGCAGCAAGCACCTCAACAAAGCCCTGCCCAAATCCAGCCGACAAATTATAGGTCATTGTCAGATGCCTATTCAGGGAGGCACTATTAAACTGGGTCAACACATAGATTTTATTGATTTCTGAATTGATGCAGTTGGAAACCGGGATGTCAATAAGTCGATACTTGCCTGCCAAGGGAACGGCAGGTTTCGCTCTCATTTTCGTCAACGGATAGAGGCGTGTGCCAGCTCCTCCTCCAAGAATGATGGCCAGAACGCGTTTCATGTTCCCAACGGTCTCTTATGGCCTGCTGACCGTACCTGAGCGCGCTGCTCAGGGGGGAGACACGGCGACACTTCGATGCACTTCAGAGGCGAGCAGAGGCTGGATTCAGTCTTCATCAGGCGCATTGCTGAGTGCAAATAACTCTGCCAAGACCCGCATGGCTGCAAGGCGCTGGCTGCGGGGCTGCGGAGAGCGAAGATGGGTGACAGGGCCATGCAGGATCTTGTTCACGATCCCCTTGGTGAGAGCCTCAACCACCTTGCGCTCCCTTGAAGACAAGTCTGGACCCATACGGGAGAGGGCTTTCTGCAGTTCCTGTTCGCGGATGTCCTCCAGCTGAAGGCGCAATCGATTCACCAGGGGGACGGCCTCAAGGCCATCCCACCATTCCAGAAAGAGACGCGATTCATCCTGGAGAAGCGCTTCGGCTTCTGCGGCAATTTCACGGCGGGCTTCTTGATTGCGAGCCACCACCTCCTGAAGATCATCGACATCAAAACGCATCACGCCAGGCAGATCACTCACGTCGGCGTGGATGTTTCGAGGCACACCGATATCGATCAGCATCAAACTGGAGCGGCGATTGAGGTTCTCGAGCCGTGCGCGGTTGATCATGGGCTCTTCGGCAGCTGTGCTCGTAAACACCAGCGAGCAGGTGCTCAAGCAATGATCCAGATCATCAAGAGGCCGGCACTGCACCGGAAGATCAGGAAAATCGGCGGCCAGGGCTTCGGCCCTGGCCAGGGTGCGGTTCAGCAAAACGGCTCCAGGGCAACCCTTCGCCCGCAGGTGTTGAAGCAGCAGCCGGGCCATCCGGCCAGCTCCCACCACAGCCACTTGCTCCTGGTCGAGGGGCACCAGATCTTCCACGCCGCGGGTTTGACCCACCTTCAATTGCGCGAGCTCGACAGCGGCTGAACTGATCGAAACTGCGCCAGTGCCAAGGTTGGTCTCCGACCGGACTCGCTTGCCAGTGCTGACCGCTTGGTTGAGAAGGCGATTCAGAATCGGACCGATCGAGCGATACTCCTGGCCCAGTCGCACCATCTTCTTGACTTGGGAGAGGATCTGGCCCTCGCCGAGCACCAGGCTGTCCAGGCCGGCTGCAACCCTGAGCAGATGGGCCACCGCATCGGCGTGGTGATAGGTGAAGAGGTGGGGGGTGAGCAGGGAGAGCTCCAGCCCGGAGATTTGGCTCAGGAAACTGCCCACCGCTTCAATGCCCTGCTCGGGATGGCGGAGCAGGGCATAGATCTCAAGCCGATTGCAGGTGCTGAGGATGGAGGCCTCGAGCACCTGCTCATCAGATCGAAGCTGCTGCAAAGAAGCCTCCATGCTCTGTTCTGAAATGCTCAGCCGCTCCCGAATATCCACGGGAGCCGTGCGGTGGCTGAGGCCGACAACGGCGATGTGCATGGAGCAGGGCTGAGGAACAGAAGGAGGACAGAGCAGGCCTAGGACAGGGCCACCCGCTTCGCGCCTGGTTTGATATGCACCGTATCGATAAAACGGGCGCTGTTGTCAAGTGAGGAGATGATCAGGCTGCTGGTACGGGTGCAGTCGGGCTCAAACTTCACTCCTTTGAAGAGGAGACCATCGGTGATGCCAGAGGCGGCAAACACCACATGCTGTCCGCTCGCCAGTTCGTCGGCTTCATACACACGATCAGGATCGGTGATGCCCATCTCAGCAAGACGGGCCAGATTGCCCTCACGGGTCAAACCTTCCCACTCCTTGGTTTGGGCCACGGCGGGGTCGTAAACCAGCTGCCCTTGGAAATGGCCGCCAAGGCAACGCATCGCCGCAGCCGAGATGACACCTTCGGGCGCCGCACCAATTCCCATCAGGGCGTGGGTGCCTGTGCCATCAAAACCGCAAGCAATCGCAGCGCTCACGTCGCCATCGCTAATCGGCTTCACCCGTGCACCAGCGGCGCGGATCTCGGCGATCAGACCCTTGTGACGCGCACGATCCATACAAACAATCACAAGCTCATCAAGGCCCAAGCCGAGGCATTCGGCAAGAATCTTGAGGTTTTCCGTTGCCGACTTACGAATGTCCACCTTGCCCTTGGCAGAAGGGGGGGCGGCCAACTTATTCATGTAGAAGTCTGGAGCATTGAAGAGCCCACCGCGCTCACTTGCCGCCAGCACAGCCATCGAGCCGTCCTGGGCATTGGCGCAGAGATTGGTGCCTTCACAGGGGTCGACGGCAAAATCAACGCCGGGGCCGGTGCCGCTTCCCACTTCTTCACCGATGTAGAGCATGGGAGCCTCATCCCTCTCACCCTCACCGATAACAATCCGACCTTGCATCGCAATTTGGCCCATGCGCTGACGCATGGCCTCAACAGCTGCTTGATCAGCTTCATTTTTTTTGCCATGGCCCGTGAGGTGGGCGGAGGCAATGGCAGCCTGCTCAACGACCTCGAGCAGTTCCTGGATGATGGTGCGATCCACTGGGAGCGGGCAAGGGGGAAAGCCTCAGGAAGGGTGACAACAGTGGCTGGTGAAGAAGGCCTCCCTGCGCGATCGTTGCGACCTTGCGAAGGAATGCTCCTTAACCTGAGCCTGCCTGACCCTTGCGAGAGACCTTGAGGGGTCTCCAACCGTGAAGCGGCGCCATCGTATCAGCGCTAACGACCTGGGCATCTCCAGAGCTCCCATCTACGCAAAGAGGTGATCTCTAGAGAGGAAACGGGGATCGATGGAGGCCAAACCGAAGCTGGGGAGACCCAAAGCGAGAAGCGGCTGGCTCCAGGGCTCATGGGCAGGGGAGAGCCTAAAATCCTGCGGCCATTGTCCCATGAGTCCCATGAGCGCCAAATCCCTCGTGGTCGCGCCATCGATCCTTTCAGCCGATTTCTCACGGCTTGGGGATGATGTGCGTGCGGTGGATCAAGCCGGTGCCGACTGGATCCATGTGGATGTGATGGATGGACGTTTTGTACCCAATATCACCATTGGTCCCTTGATCGTCGAGGCGCTTAGACCGGTAACAGCCAAGCCCCTGGATGTTCACTTGATGATTGTCGAACCGGAGAAATATGTGCCTGAGTTTGCCAAGGCAGGCGCAGATATCATCAGTGTTCAGGTGGAGGCGTGCCCACACTTGCACCGAAATCTTGCTCAAATCAAAGAGCTCGGCAAGCAAGCAGGCGCAGTGTTGAATCCCAGCACTCCCATCGACACCCTGGAATACTGCCTCGAATTGTGCGATCTCATCTTGATCATGAGCGTCAACCCTGGTTTTGGCGGGCAGAGTTTCATTGAAAATCAGGTCAAGAAGATTCGCGATTTGCGCCGGCTTTGTGAGGAGAAGGGGCTGGATCCTTGGATCGAGGTGGATGGTGGTATCAAGCCTGCCAATGCTTGGAAGGTGATTGAAGCTGGAGCCAATGCGATCGTTTCGGGATCTGGCGTATTTGGAGCAGCTGATTACGCAGAAGCCATCAGGGGGATCCGGGCCAGTCGCAGGCCCGAACCCGCCCTGGTTTAAGTGGGTGGAAGGAAGGGCCTGACCACTTCAGGCCCCACCCCCCAAAAACCAGCCATAGCTATGGAGGCCGATGCCGAGAAGGTTGACGCCGATGTAGCAAACAGCAATCACGACTAAGCCAGCGGAAGCCACCAGCGCAGGTTTGCGGCCCTGCCAACCGCGTACCAGGCGGGTATGGAGGTAGGCCGCATACACGAGCCAAGTGATGAAAGCCCAAGTTTCCTTCGGATCCCAACTCCACCACGACCCCCAGGCTTCATTGGCCCAAACAGCTCCGCTGACAAGGCCCACAGAAAGAAGCAAGAAACCAACCGTGATCGTGCGATAACTCAGGCTGTCCAATTCCTCGCTCGAGCGAAAAAACGTGCGTTGAAGGGTGGTGCCATCAGCGCCAGCGGAGGCCAATTGGGCTTGGCGAAAGCTGCCGGAGCCGATTGAGCTGCTGCGCAGCTCTAAGACCTCGGATCGGTCTGTGAACAGCACAGCCACACTCAGCAAGGAGCCCACAAGCAGAGCTGCATAGCTCAACATGATCACACTGACGTGCATCACCAACCAACTCGAACGCAGGGCGGGCACCAAAGGCGAAGCTTCCTGCAGGCGATCAGGGAGGGCAAAACTGGCAAAGGCAATGCAGCCCAACGCCATGGGTGTGGCTGCGGCAGGAACGAGCGGGTTGGGCCATGAACGCTCAACCAAAAGCTGGGTGAGGGTGCAACCCCACGCCAAGAAGCAAAGGGATTCGTAAAGATTGCTGATGGGAAAATGACCAGCGTCCCACCAGCGAAGAATCAGCTGGGCAGTGAGGCAGAGATTGGCAGCGGCCACTAACAGCCGCACAAGACGACTGGAGCGGCCGGCACTCAGAAACCAAAACGCCGCAGGGAGGGCAGCGAGCAACAAAGCAAAAGCGATCAGACCAAGACCGAGGACAGGGTCTCTAGTCAGAACAGGCACAGCAGAACAACTGCGATGATCATCACCAGTTTGCCGCCCCAAGGGCAACGATGGAGGGTTAACAGCTGGAGCGACGCAGAAGATAGATGCCTGCCGAAAGGCCGATCAAGACAGGCAACCAGGCTGAAAGGAATGGCGTAAGGGCACCGGTCAAACCCAAAGAGCTAAAAATGAACGACATCAGGTAATAGCCAAAGATCAGCAGGACGCTGATGCCAAACCCCTGACTGCGACTTGTTCGAGCATGCGGTCTGACGCCCAAGCTGCTGCCAATGAGGCCGAAAACAAAGCAGATGGCAGGAAATGCGAATTTCTCCTGGATGCGAACGCGGATGCGTCGGGCTTCTTTTTTATTGCCCGCCTGATTCAAGAGTCTCTCTGCCCTTAGGGCCTGGCCAACGGTCATGGTGCTGGCGTCAGTGGGAAGCTTTGCAACATCGAGAACATCTCGGGTGAGTGGGTAGAAATAGCGATCAAACACGGCGGAGGTCGTTGCGCCAGTTTTTTCATCGAGGCTGACCACCCGCCCGTCGAGAAACTCCCACATGGCTTGCTTTTCGTTCCACTTGCCTCGCTTGGCAGTCAGCATTTGCCGCTGCCCATATCTGGAAAAATCAAGCAGGGTGACATCAATCATCTCGCCACGACGAAACAGCCTTGAATAGAAGAGATGGGTGAGAGCACGTTTGCTCTCACCTTCGTCAACCTCGATGCGTCCAAAACGAGAATAAAGGATATTGTCGCCACGTTCATTCGTGAGGGCCTTGCCCAGAGCAGCTTCCAACGTCTGCGTGGCCATCAGATTTGTCTTTGGCACAAGCAGATCATTGAAACAGAATGTGAGCAAACTCATGAACAAAGAAAGCAACAAGGCTGGACAAACAATCCGCCAAGTCCTTACGCCAAGGCTACGCAACGCTGTGAGCTCTGAACTACCTGATAGACGGCTGTAGGCAAGCAACGTGGCCATCAGAGTGGCCATTGGGAATGCGAGAACCAAAAAGCCAGGCAGACGCAGGATCAGCACCTGGATCGCAGTGAGCACAGGCAATCCCGATTCAGCAATCCGTCGGACCAGCTCGAAAACAACACCCACAGAAAGAGAGACCGCCGTAAAAGCAGCGATCCCAAAAAGCAGTGGACCCACAAGCTCGCTCAGGAGCCATCGATCCATCAGAGGGATTCTCCGCTGCGAGAACAACGTTGATGAATCGAGAAGAGATCGCAACGGTGAAGCCTTCAAAGTTGCAAGGTGGACTTTATTGAATAACATTACAACTTGAACGCCTCTCCCAGGTAATGGCGACGAACCAACGGGTCAGTAGCCATCTGCTCAGAGGTTCCTGAGGCAAGAATTCTGCCGTCGGTCAAAATAAACGAACGATCAGTGATAGCGAGAGTTTCGCGAACATTGTGATCCGTGATAAGAATCCCCATACCGCGTTCCCTCAAGCTGTGAATCAACAGCTGTAAATCAGCTACAGCAAGCGGGTCCACTCCGGCGAATGGCTCATCCAGCAGAAGAAAGCGAGGCCCATGAGCACCAACAGCCAATGCTCTGGCGACCTCTGTGCGACGACGCTCACCTCCAGAAAGCTGAAAGCCTTTGCGATGTTGAAAGCCGCCAAGATGAAATTCTGCGATTAAACTCTCAAGACGATCACTATATTGCTTGCGAGGTGTACCAGAGACCTCGAGAGCAAGCTTTAAATTATCTCGAACAGTTAGATTACGAAACACGCTTGGTTCCTGGGGCAAGTAGCCAATGCCAAGACGAGCCCGATCCGGCATCGGCAAGGCGGCAACCGATTGACCATCGAGGACAACATCTCCTCGATCGGGGCGTAAAAGCCCAGTCACCAGATTGAACGTTGTCGTTTTGCCAGCACCATTTGGCCCAAGCAGACCCACCACCTCGCCAGGGTTCAAAAGAAGACTCACATCGTGCACAAGCGGCCGCCCGGAAAGCGAGATGGCGACGCGTTCAAGGGAGAGCGTCATGGCATTGGAGGACCCACCCGTTGTCCAGCGGCTGGAGATAATCGGAGTTTGCTGGTGACCTGTTTGCCCTGGGAGGGTTGGGCAGTCAAACGTTCCTGGTCGAGAAAATAGACAAGGCGCTCAGCGCGAATGCGTTGTCCATCAGCATCAATAACATCCACATCACCAGATAAAACGAGCCGACCTTCTTTCGTGAAATATTGGGCTTGTCTTGCAGTGGCCACCATGCCCTTATCTGGATAAGTAATCCTGACATTTCCTTTAGCCGTCACAATTCCAGTTTGGTTGTCGGCTTCCTGCGTATCTGATTCGATGGTGACCAAGCCGCCGCTAGCCGGTGACGCTGCCGGAGCTTGAGCCAAAACAGCGGTCGCAGAAGTGCTGGATGACTGGGATTCGGAAAAGGCAGAGGGAACTGCCGTGAGAAACGGCACAAGCGAAAGCAGACCCACCCATCGTCGCGGACCCATCGATTAGCAAGTCTCAAGTCGCACTATAATAATCGCAGGCCTAGCGTTCACCGCAAAAAGGGCAGGGGTTGATCAATAATGGAAGTGCCGGATTGAAGTGCAGACAGCCTTTTTGCCACAGTGGTTTTCAAGCCGGTAATATTAAAGTCAACATCCTGTGCGTCAGCTGAAAGCAGGTGATTTAAACCTTCTGCCATCAGCAATGTAGAACCCCTTAGGTTTCCACACTCCAGATGGTACTCGGCAACGGAGATTTGGATGATGCCATGCAGAAGGGCCCGCTCAGTCCCTTGGGCTTCATGCCAGAGCTCCTCAAATGCATCATGGGCGGCATACCATTGCTGTCGATTAAATAAATCAACCGCAAGCTGATACCGTTCATCTTTGAGCAACGACTCTGGCATAGAAGCCATGATTATCGTTTAATTGGCTTCTTTGCGGGCAACTTGCGAAGGCGAATATTGTCAGGCGTAACCTCTAACATCTCATCGGGGCCAATATATTCAAGCGCACGCTCAAGAGTCATTTGCAAAGGTGATTGCAGCGTATCTAACTCTTCGGCACCGGCGGAGCGCATGTTGGTGAGCTGTTTCGTCTTACAGACATTGAGTTCAAGATCTTGGGGGCGGTTGTGTTCGCCTACAATCATTCCCTTATAGACTTTTGTTCCTGGCGCGATAAAGAACTGGCCACGGTCTTCGGCATTCTTCAAAGCATAGAAGGTGGAGGTACCCTCTTCAAAGGCAATCAAAACACCGTTCCGCCGTAGATCAAAGTCTCCCTGCAGTGGCCTGTAATCAAAGAAGGAATGGCTCATAATTCCTTCGCCTCTTGTGGAACGAATGAAATCGCCTCGGAAACCAATCAGGCCACGCGAAGGTACGACAAATTCCAGCTGAACACGGCCATCGCTACCGGTTTCCATGTTCATCATTTCCGCTTTGCGAGATCCCAATTTCTCGATACAGGCTCCAACACTAGGCTCGGGCACATCAATGACGAGCATTTCATAGGGCTCATGGGGAATACCGTCAATTTCACGAAAGATCACTTGCGGCTGACTGACCTGGAATTCATAACCCTCACGTCGCATTGTTTCAATCAGAATTCCCAAATGCAGTTCGCCACGACCACTGACAAGCCAACGATCAGGCGAATCGGTGTCTTCAAAACGGAGCGCGACGTTCGTTAAAAGTTCCCGTTGCAAGCGATCGCGCACTTGACGGCTAGTGACAAGTTTTCCTTCTTTACCCGCGAATGGCGAGTCGTTCACCATGAAGGTCATTTGCAAAGTTGGTTCATCAACTTTGATCAGAGGCAGGGCTTCAGGGTGATCTGGACAGGCGATGGTTTCACCGATGTTCACCTCATCAAACCCTGCAACCGCTGCAATATCGCCAGCGGTTGCCTGCTCGATCTCCACCCTTCTCAAGCCCTGAAAACCCAAGAGCTTGGAAACTCGCCCGCGCTTGATGCTTCCATCATCTCGGATGAGGGCAACAGGCTGACCGTTCTTAATGGTGCCATTGTGCACGCGGCCAATGATGATGCGGCCTAAGAAGTCGTTGTAATCAAGAGTGGTGACCTGCAGCTGAAGAGGCTTGTTGGGATCGCCAACAGGAGCAGGAACGTGGCGAAGAATTGCCTCAAAGAGAGGCTCCATGGAATCACTTTCCGCAGACATTTCTGTTTTGGCATATCCGGCCATGCCACTGCCAAACAGGTAGGGAAAATCACACTGGTCGTCGTCAGCGCCAAGCTCCAGGAACAAATCCAACACCTTATCCAAAGCTTGTTCAGGCTCGACCCGGGCCCGGTCAATTTTATTGACAAAGACGATCGGTCTGAGCCCCTTTTCCAATGCCTTCTTCAAAACAAAGCGCGTTTGCGGCATGGGGCCTTCATTAGCGTCAACAATCAAAAGGCAGCCATCCACCATACCAAGCACTCGCTCAACCTCACCACCGAAGTCAGCGTGGCCAGGAGTATCAACAATGTTAATTCGGACGTTCTTATAATCTACAGCAGTATTCTTTGACAGAATAGTAATGCCTCTTTCCCGTTCTAGATCATTTGAATCAAGGATGCAGGTGGGCACGGCCTCACCTTCGCGAAACACACCGGATTGCGTAAGCAAAGCGTCGACAAGGGTTGTCTTGCCGTGGTCAACGTGAGCAATGATCGCAAGATTTCGTATTTGAGGACCTTTCATTGAAAAAAAGCAGAATCAACACAAGTGAGGATCTGGTGAGCCACTTGCACATCAGGTCATCCTAACCCCTCACTGTTCCCCCCCCTCAAGGGCGCTTTGCCCGCTGGAATCGGTGCGCGGGTTCAAAGGTCAGAAGGGAGTCCGTCGATCCTTCAAAGCGCCAGTGCCATGGCTCAAAGCTCACACCTTGGGGATTGTCGCGTGGAAATGAGAGGGTGTAATGGAAACGAGCTGCATTATCCAGCAACCAGCGATAGGCAGAGGTCTGGGTAAACGATGATGAAAGGTTGGTCTGAGGTTCTCTCAGGTCGCCCAGGTCAACGGCGTAACCTGTGCTGTGTTCGGAAAAGCCTGGCGGGGCGCTTACTTTGGCGCGATCCAGCGAAGTCTGATTACGCTCAGCCTTCACCTCAAAAAACAACTCTTTCTGGGTCTCAATAGAGCGATAGGCGCTCAGAAGCTTGAGCGCAACTCCATCCGCTGCGGCTGCCTGTTGCATCGCCAGAAAACTCTTGGCCGCATCAGCACGGAGCTGAAGACCAGGGGCGACAGTCAACAGTTCGGATGCTTTGGCTTCCGGATAAGGAAAATGACCTAATAGACGCCCATCAGCTGACAGTTTTGCGGCAAGACCGGCGACAGGTGGGGGTTCGAGCAAACTGCGCAGCGGTCCCTTCAAAAGCAGGGCAAGACCTGCCGTCCCCAACAAGCCAAGGGCTGCAAGCTTGAAAACAAACGACAGCAGGGCGGGCCGCCGCTGAGGTTGGATCGGATAATTGCGCTGAGCCAGAGGGATGTCGACTGAAGAATGAGGCTTCACCCTCTGACGATCCAGGCTCTGTCTGTTCAGCACATGACTCCGGGTTGTGGCGCTCGCCGGGATCGGACCCTGTCAGGCAAGCAATTGCTACATCTCTGAAACATCCTAAAGCACTGCTGGCCGAAAACCCACCGAAGCCCAAACAGCAGTGTTAGTTTCGGGTTGATTCCAGGCCAGGACTAGTTTCAAAATGTTGCGAGTTGCTGTTGTCGGTGGCGGTCCCAGCGGTTCCTGTGCTGCGGAAATCCTTGCGAAAGCAGGCATTGCCACCTGGCTGTTCGAGCGCAAATTAGACAACGCGAAACCCTGTGGTGGTGCCATCCCTTTGTGCATGGTCAGTGAATTCGATCTTCCCGATGACATTATTGATAGAAAAGTGCGAAACATGAAAATGATTTCGCCATCGAACCGTGAAGTTGATATCCACCTTGAAAACACGGATGAATACATCGGAATGTGCAGACGAGAGGTGCTTGACTCATTTCTGCGCAATAGGGCTGCATCCCTTGGGGCCCAGTTAGTTAATGGTTTGGTTCAATCGATTGAGACGGGCACGAATCGACAAGGACCCTACACACTGCATTACTCCGACTTCAGCAGTGGAAGTTTGACTGGTGATATCAAAACCCTGGAAGTTGACGTGATCATTGGCGCAGATGGCGCCAACAGCCGCGTTGCCAAAGCCATGGATGCAGGTGATTACAACATGGCAATTGCCTTCCAGGAGAGGATTCGTCTTCCCAAGGATGAAATGGCATATTACGAGGATCTAGCTGAAATGTACGTGGGAAGCGATGTTTCGCCTGATTTCTACGCCTGGGTATTCCCGAAATACGACCATGTGGCTGTTGGTACAGGCACGATGCAAAAGAATCAGTCGATGATCAAAGGGCTGCAGAAAGCGATTCGGAATCGAGCCAGCAAAAGGCTTCTGATGGGAGAGGTGATCAAAGTCGAAGCCCATCCGATTCCAGAACATCCGCGCCCGAGAAGAGTGGTTGGTCGGATGGCGCTTGTCGGTGATGCAGCGGGATATGTGACGAAGAGCTCCGGCGAAGGCATCTACTTTGCAGCAAAGAGTGGCCGCATGTGTGCTGAAGAGATTGTGGCAGCCAGCAAGAACGGTCAAGTCATTCCTACAGAAGCAGACTTGAAGGTCTATCTCAAGAAATGGGATAAAAAGTATGGACCAACCTACAAGGTCTTAGAGATTCTACAAAATATCTTTTATAGCAATGATCCTGCCCGTGAAGCTTTTGTTGAAATGTGCGACGACAAAGATGTACAGCGTCTGACGTTTGACAGCTACCTCTACAAGAGAGTTGTCATGATGAACCCTTGGCAACAGATCAAACTCACCGTGCGCACTCTCGCATCGGTCCTCCGGGGTCAAGCCCTGGCTCCTTCCAGATATGAGCCTGTTGAAAGTGCTGTGCGGAGCCATGAAGAAGCAGAACGTTTGCTCGATGGCAGCCATTCAAAGCCAAACGTGAAAACAATCAGCGGTCAGCCCAAATTGGATGTTGTCAACGCTGATCGCCCATCTACTTCAAAAGATGAGGAATCAGCAGTGTTAATCCATCGTTGAATCAGATCGAGTAATCAGGAACGAACGAGCGAGATTGTCTTAGATTAATATGAAGTTCATCTCCTGGTTTAAGGATCTTATAATCAATTGAGTCCCTCGCAACTTGTGCGACAACAATCTCACCATCATCCAAAAGCACCTCCATTTGAACGTCGCGTCCACTGTGGATGATTCTTTTTAAGCG
>JAYKHK010000135.1:0-4777 GCA_035284785.1 Cyanobacteriota bacterium
GCCGCTCCCAATACCTCTCCATCCAGGAGCGCATCCACGCCCTGAAAGCCCAGCTGGATCTGGTGCAAGCGGGCTTTCGACAGGAAGACATCGCCGCCGCCCGAGCCCAGGTGACGCAAGCCAAAGGGGCGCTGCAAACGATCCGCACCGAGATCGACGACACCTTCATCCGCGCCCCCTTTGAGGGGGTGATCTCCCAGAAGTTCGCCAATGTGGGCGCCTTCGTCACCCCCACCACCTCGGCGAGCGCCACCAGCTCGGCCACCTCCTCCTCGATCTTTGCCCTGGCGGGCGACCTCGAAGGCATCGCCAACGTGTCGGAAAGCGACATCGGCTCGATCTATCGCGGCCAGGCCGTCGACCTGCAGGTGGATGCCTTTCCGGGCCGCGCCTTTCGCGGCAAGGTGCGGCTGATCGCGCCGGAATCGGTAGTGGTGCAAAACGTCACCAGTTTTCAGGTGCGCCTCCAGCTGGTGGACCCGGACCGGGCCAAACTGCTCTCCGGCATGAACTTCACCGCCGGCTTCCAGGTGGGTCGCCATCCCGACGCCCTGCTGATCCCCACCTCCGCCATCGTGAGCGAGGAGCAGGGCACCGGCGTGTATGTGCTCGGCAGCAACCGCAAACCCAAGTTCCAGCCGATCCGCGTGGGCGCCACGGTGGGCACGCAATCGGAGGTGCTCTCGGGCCTGAAGGAGGGGGAGAGAATTTTCACCACCTTCCCGGGCCGCCGCCCCCCGAACGACAAGCCTGTGCGCTCCAATTCCCCCTTCCAGCAGCCGCAGGGCGGCCCCGGGCGCATCCGTTGAAACCCCGCGCCATGGCCCTCGCCTCCCTTCCCCCCTCCACGCCAACCCACCCAACCCGGCGCCCCCTCGGGCCGCCCCTGCGCTCCCGCACCAACCGGCGCCTGGCCCAACTGGCGGAATCGGTGCCCCTGGCGTGGGAATCGCTGGCGGCCAATCGGCTGCGCTCCCTGCTCACCATGCTGGGGGTGATCATCGGCATCGCCGCTGTGATCGCCATGGTGACCATCGGCCGGGGCGCCCAAACCCAAACGGTGAACCAGCTGAAATCCCTGGGCTCCAACCTGATTTTCATCCAGAGCGGCGTCGCCACCACCGGCAGCCCCGCCTCCCAGGGCGCCGGCTCGGCTAAAACCCTCACCTGGGATGACGCCAAGGCCATCGCCAGCTCCAGTCCCGCGGTGGCGGCCGTGGCGCCGGTGTTGAACCAACGGGCCCAGGTGGTGCTCGCCGAACGGAACACCAGCACCTCTGTGGTGGGCACCACGCCGGATTACGTGACGGTGCGCGATTTCCTGCCGCTCACCGGCCGTTTCTTCAACCAGGCCGATCTGCAGCGCGCCGCCCGGGTGGCGGTGCTCGGCCAAACGGTGGTGGACAGCCTGGGGCTCAATGCCCAAAGCGCCCTGCAGCAGACCGTGCGCATCCAGGGCGAACCCTTCACCGTGATCGGCACCTTGGAATACAAGGGCGTGAATTCGTTCCGCGACATGGACGATCAGGTGATGATCCCCCTGACGACCATGGCCAGCCGCATCGTGGGGGTGAATGCGATCAGTGGCATCGCCCTTGACAGCATCTCGGTGTCGGCCAAGCAGCCCGAGCTGATGGATGCCGCCCAGTTTCAAATCGGCAATCTGCTGCGGCGTCGCCACCGGATCCTGCCGCCGCGACAGGACGATTTCATCATTCGCAACCAGGCCGATCTGGTGAGCGCCTCCACCTCGGTGGCCAAGGTGTTCACAGCGCTACTGGGAGGCTCAGCCGCCATCTCCCTGATCGTGGGCGGCATTGGCATCATGAACATCATGTTGGTGTCCGTGAGCGAACGCACGCGGGAGATCGGCATCCGCCGAGCGATTGGCGCGCGCAGCACCGACATCCTGCAGCAGTTTTTGATCGAATCGGTGGTGCTCTCCTTCTGCGGTGGGCTGGCGGGCGTGGGCCTCGGGGTGGTGGCTTCAGCGCTGATCAATGCCGCCTTCGGCTGGCAGGTGGGGATCTCTTTCGATGCGGTGTTGATCTCCCTGCTGTTTTGCATGGCGATCGGCGTGTTTTTCGGCTCCTATCCCGCCCGCAAGGCGGCGCGGCTCGAGCCGATCACCGCCCTGCGGAGCACCTAGCCATGCTCCAGCTGAAACACATCGGCAAGCTGTATCAACTTGGCGAGCTGACGGTGCCGATCCTGCGCGACATCAACCTCACGATCCTGCGGGGGGAATACACGGCGATCATGGGGGCCTCGGGATCGGGCAAATCCACCCTGATGAACATCCTTGGCTGTCTGGAGCCGCCCAGCGAGGGCCGCTATTTCTTTGATGGTCGGGATGTCACGGTGCTCAGCGATGATGAGCGCACGGATCTGCGCAACTTCCGCATCGGCTTTGTGTTTCAACAGTTCAACCTGCTCAGCCGCCTCAGCGCCCTGGACAATGTGATGTTGCCGATGGTGTATGCGGGCTACAGCCGCAGCGAGCGGCGGGAGCGGGCTCGTTGGATGCTGGAGCGGGTGGGGCTGGGCGAACGGCTCGACCATTTGCCGAGCCAACTCTCGGGCGGGCAGCAGCAGCGGGTCGCCATCGCCCGGGCGCTCGTCAACCAACCGGAGCTGGTTTTGGCGGATGAACCCACCGGCGCCCTGGATTCACGCACCGGCCGCGACGTGATGGACCTGATCGGCGAACTGCACCAGGAGGGGATCACGATCGTGCTGGTGACGCACGATGCCGCCGTGGCCGAGCGCAGCCAGCGCGTCATTCGCATTGAGGATGGGCGGATCCTGGCGGTGGATGAACAACAGAAGCGGAGGGAGGGTTGAGAGGCCGATGTTGAATGTGCAAATTCTGTTGTTTGAAGGCTTCGATGAGCTGGATGCCATCGCTCCCTTTGAAGTGTTCCAATGCGGGGCAAGCCTCGGGTTGGCGATGGAGATTGCCTGCGTCACGCTGGATCCAACCCCTGTGGTGACAGCAGCCCATGGCCTGCGCCTGTGCCCAGAGCGCCTGCTCGGGGGCAATCCCAAGCCCGACCTTGTGCTGGTGCCAGGCGGCGGTTGGGTGGCCCAAGCCCCGCGGGGCACCCGGGCGGAGATCGCGCGCGGGGCGATTCCCGCCGCCCTGGCCGAGCTGCACCGGAACGGCACCACCCTGGCCAGCGTCTGCACAGGCGCCCTGCTACTGGCGGCCGCAGGCCTGCTGACGGGCCGACCCGCCACCACCCATCACAGGGCCAGGGAGGCGTTGAGCGCCGCCGGGGCCACCGTGATTGATGCGCGCGTGGTCGATGCCGGAGATTTGATCAGCTCTGGCGGTGTCACCTCAGGCTTGGACCTGGCCCTGTGGGTGGTGGAGCGTTGGTTCAGCCCCCGGGCGGCCCACCAGGTGGAGCAGCTCTTGGAGGTGGAGCGCCGCGGCACGGTGTGGCGGCGCTGAGGGGATGGCCATGCACGCACCGCGCAAACCCGTGATCGGCGTGATGGGCGCCGGCGAAGGGGCCAGTCCCGCCGATTGCCGCCTGGCAGAGGAGCTGGGAGGGGTGATCGCGCGCCGCGGCTGGGCGTTGCTAAGCGGAGGCCGACCCGAGGGGGTGATGGGGGCCGCCTGCGCGGGGGCGATGGCGGTGGAGGGGCATTGGGTGGTGGGGCTGCTGCCCGATGACGGCCGCCGACGCCACGATCCCGGAGCGACGGCGCCGTTGGATGTGGCGCTGTTCACCGGGCTGGGGCAGGGCCGCAACGTGATCAATGCCCTCAGCAGCGACGTGCTGGTGGTGTGTGGCGCCGGGGGGCCGGGCACGGCGGCTGAAGCCGCCCATGCCCTCAAGGCGGGGCGACCCCTGGTGCTGCTGGCCACGCCGCCAGCCTGGCTGGAGTTTTTCGCCAGCCTCGGCGATGGGGTGATCGCCTGCGCGACCGTGGCCGAGGCGATGGAAGCCATCGAAAGCCTGCTTGCACAGGGGCCGGCGGGGCTACTGGGACCTGAGGAGCCCTTCCCCAAACCTCAGACAACGCCAGCCACAACATCCACGCCACAGCCTCTCTCTTCTGCCTCTTCCAGCAGCGCCAACTCAGCATCGACCCAAGAGAAGCCGCCCACCCTGCCGGTGGCCCTGGTGCAGCTCGCCGCCGGCGAGGACTCGGGCGCCAACCGCCGCCAGGCGGAGGCCTGGCTGGAGCGGGCCCTGCAGCCTGCGCCCGGCCGGCGCCCCCCCCGCCTGCTGATGCTGCCGGAGATCTGGAATGCCCCCTACGCGGCGGATCGCTTCGCCGCCTACGCCGAACCCATCCCCGACCTGGGACAGGACCTCACGGCGGGGCCGTCGACCTCGCTAGCAATGGTGGCCCGGCTGGCCCGGCGCCACGGGGTGAGCGTGATCGCAGGCTCCATCCCCGAGCGGGGCGCTGATGGCCGCCTCTACAACACCGCCACCGTGATCGATCCGCAGGGCCGGCTGCGAGCCAAGCACCGCAAGCTGCATCTTTTTGATGTCGACGTGCCCGGTGGCATCCGCTTCCGAGAATCCGACAGCCTCACGGGCGGCACCGGGCTCACGGTGCTCAGCGGCGCCGGCGACCCTTTGGCGACAGGGCTGGCGCACCCCCCCAACCTGGGCCTGCTGATCTGCTACGACATCCGCTTTCCCGAATTGGCCTTGCTGTTGCAGCAGCGCCAGGGCGCCACCCTGTTGGCCTGCCCCGCCGCCTTCAACACCACCACCGGCCCCCGCCACTGGCACCTGGTGATGCGCGCCCG
>JAYKHK010000136.1:0-2607 GCA_035284785.1 Cyanobacteriota bacterium
TAGCCCCCGATCTGGCCGCCCCGGAAGCGGGCATGAAAGGGTTCGCCTGGCGAGAGAAGATCGCTGCGGTGATGTCCCAGGGTGGCGGCTACGGCTTCTTCCCAACAGCTGAAATCGTCTGTGTCGAACTGGAGGGCCAGACCCTCCCCCTGGAGCTGATGGCGCAGAGCTGGCCTGAGACAAGAAAACGGCAAGGCGGCTGATCACTGGCGGATGAAAAAAATTTACCCTTAGCCCAATGTCATAGAAACGCAAATTTGCGTTGCGCCAGGCATCCTGGTGGCCAGGTACAAACACCCAGCGCTGTTTAAGCTGGAGAGGTCAAGTCTGTTTTCTGATGTCTTTCAAACGCAAGTTTGCTGTTGGCTGCGCAAGCCTGATCGCTGGTGGGCTGTTCATTTCTCCCTCCCTTGCCGACACCTTGGCCCGCGCCAATGGCCGCTGTGTTCTCAAGGATGATGGCTATCAAGTGTTCAACGGTTACTGCACCGTGAAGCAGAAGCAAAACGGACCCACCACGATATTTGTGGTTGATTTGGAGAATGGCACGCGCTTCCGTTTCTCCGGCCCCAGCCGCCAGCAGCTCCATGTCGAAACCCCCTCCGGCATCGAGCAAAATGTGCTGTTTGAAGACCAGGGCAGCAAAGGGGTGTTCAGCTGGAATGACGGCGACAGCACCCATCGGCTGGCAGTGAAGACCGACACCGTCACCAATCCCAACGCTCAATTTGACGATCACCCCAGCACGGCCACCGGTGCAGACGTGGCGGGCGCCGCGGTGGGCGCTTTGATTGGAGCCCTGATCACCGGTGGGAAGCCTGTCGGCGGGGCAGCCGGAATTGTTGGTCAGCCGGTGGCTGAGCTGCAAAACCTGATCGGTGGCGACCCGGGCTACGTGGAAAGCCGTCTGACCGGGTTGGGATACACCTACATCCGCACCAGCTCGCGGGAGAACGGCACCGATTCGTTCTGGAAGCGCGGCGGCAGTTGTGTGGATGTGCGCAGCGTTTTCAATCGCTACCAATCCTTCACCTACGCCAATCCCTCGAACTGCAACTAACCTGCCCGCCAATCAAACCCTGCAGTGTTCGCCCCGCCGCGGCCCATGGCCTGCGGCGGGGCTATCCGTCAGGTCTGTCCGTGCTGGCGGTTGGCGAAAGGCTGTGTCCCATGGCCAAGCGTTACAGGCGCATAGCCATCCCCCTGGCTAGCGGCGACGACCGGCAGATCTGCTACCAACCAACATCCGCTGAGGCCAGCTGGATCCTGCGCCAGGCCAGCCTGTTCAAGTTCTGAGGATGCAACCCCCGCCCATGTCCGCCAAGGGCCCCACCAACTCCGCGGCCCTCACCCACCTGGCGGTGGCTGGCTATCGCTCGTTGCAGCAACTGATCCTGCCCCTGGGGGGGCTCACCGTGGTGTGCGGCGCCAATGGCTGCGGCAAGAGCAATCTCTACCGCTCTCTGGCGCTGGTGGCCGCTGCCGCCCGCGGCGATCTGGTGGCCGCCCTTGCCGCCGAGGGGGGCCTGCCGGCGGTGTTTTGGGCGGGGCCTGAGCGCACCAGCGCGGCCATGCGCCGTGGCGAGCAGCCTGTGCAGGGTGGGCAGCGCCGTGAGGCGGCCCGGCTGCGGCTGGGCATCGCCGGCGACAGCCTCTCCTACGCCATCGAGCTGGGCTACCGAGCCGACGACTTCGCCAGCGCCTTTGTGCTGGATCCCGAGATCAAACGGGAGTGGATCTGGGCTGGTGGCCCCTTCCATCCCCGCAGCCTGCTCGTGCAGCGCAGGGGGCCGGTGGTGGAGCGCGTTGGGGCCGGGGGCGGTCGCCATCAACCCCTCGCCCTGGAGGTTTCCCCCCACGACAGCCTGTTCACCGCTGTCTCCGATCCCCTGGAGGCGCCGGAGGTGTTTCAGCTGAGGCGCACCATCGAAAGCTGGCGCTTCTACGACAGCTTTCGCACCGATCGCCAGGCCCCAGCCCGCGCCGGCCGCCTGGCCACCCGCACCCCCTCACTGGCCGCTGATGGTGGCGACCTGGCGGCGGCGGTGCAAACGATCCTGGAGATCGGCGACAAGCAGGGGCTGCAGGGAGCGGTTGCCGATGCCTTTCCGGGCTGCCGCCTGGGGGTGGATGCCAGCCAGCCGATCTTTCGGCTGCAGCTGCACCAGCCGGGTTTGCTGAGGCCTCTGGATGCGGCGGAGCTTTCCGATGGGACGTTGCGCTATCTGCTCTTGGCGGCGGCCCTGTTCAGCCCCCGGTTGCCGCCTCTGCTGGTGCTCAACGAGCCGGAAAACAGCCTCCACCCAGACCTCTTGGCTCCCCTCGCGCGGCTGATCGCCGTGGTGGCCCAGCGCACCCAGGTGTGGGTGGTGGCCCATGCCGAGGCCTTGATCTTGGCGCTGCAGGAGGCCCCCGGCTGCCAGGTGCTGCGGCTGGAGCGGGAGTTGGGGGCCACGCTCCTGCCGGGCCAAACGGCGTTGGAACGGGCGGCTTGGCGGTGGCCGAGTTGATGGCTCGCAACCGACCAGCTGCCTTGGCCAGCGGCCTCCTCACTCCTGGCTGGCTCGGCTCGCCTCGAAGGGGGTGAGGCCAAAGCGTCGTTTGAAA
>JAYKHK010000137.1:0-20831 GCA_035284785.1 Cyanobacteriota bacterium
GCGGTGCCCCGGCCCCGGGCCACCTCGGTGCCCTGAAAGAGGCAGTTCTGTCGCTCAAGCACCGGTGTGGATTGATCCAGCAGGAGCTGGGCCTGTTTGCTCACCACCTCAGCTTCCCCGGTGAGGGCGGCCTCCCTGAGGCCCAGCTCCACGCTCTCCAGCACCCGAGCATCGGCGGGAACCCGATCGCCCGCCTCGAGGCGAATCAGATCTCCAGGCACCAACTGCTCGCTGGGCAAGCGTTGCCATTCTTCATCGCGGCGCACCATCACAAGCGGCTGCGCCATTTCCCTCAGCGCCAACAGGGCCTTCTGGGCTCGCGATTCCTGCAAATAGCCCAGCAGCGCATTGAGGCCAACAATCAAAACAATCGCGATCGCATCTTTTGGAAATTTCTGCTCCACATACGCCACGCCAGCCGAAACCGCCGCTACGGCCAGCAGCATGATCAGCATCACGTTGCTGAGTTGATCCCAAAGGATCTGCAGGTTGCTGCGGCCAGCCGCCAGCTCCAGGCGGTTGAGGCCCACCCTCGCCAGCCTCTCGGCACTTTGCGCTGTGCTCAGCCCCTGTTCTGTGGCTTCAAGTTCCCTCAGGCAATCTTGGGGGGAGAGGGCATGCCAGAGCGGCCGGGCGGGGGAGATGGTCACGCATCATGGGCTAGTCGGCCAGGAACTTAACGCTCTTTGGTTGAGGTCGACGGATTCGGGAGGGATTGGGGTGGCAGTGGCGACAGTGGATCGTAGGTTTCAGCTGCAGCTCGGCCCTGGCGATGGCGCGCTTTCAATCTTTGGTTTCGCTGCGCAAGCTTCTCATCGGCCAACCACTGCCCACCAGCGCCCACCATGAGGAGCGCTACGGCAATGCTGAAGCGCTGGCGATTCTGAGTTCGGATGCGCTGTCCTCAGTGGCCTATGCCACCCAGGAGATTGTGTTGATGCTCGGGATGGCCGGAGCAGCTGCCCTGGCCTACACCCTGCCGATCACGGGCCTGATCGTGGGCTTGATGGTGATTGTGGGCACGAGCTATCGACAAACCATTCGGGCCTACCCCCTCGGCGGTGGCTCTTACCGGGTGTCGGAGGAAAACCTGGGCCCGATCTACGGCCTGGTGGCTGGGGCATCCCTTTCCATCGATTATGTGCTCACCGTTGCGGTGAGCGTGGCGGCGGGCATCGCCGCACTCACCTCCTATTTCCCATCCCTGGAGGCGGAGCGCGTGCCCCTCTGCCTGGTGGCTGTGCTGCTCGTGATGGTGGCCAACCTGCGGGGCGTGAGCTCCAGCGCCAGGGTCTTGAGCGCGCCCACCTATTTCTTCATGGGGATGGTGATGTTGCTCCTGGTGGCAGGGGCGGTGAAAGCAGGGCTGGGCCAGCTTCCCACCACCCCCCTGGCTGAACAGCAGAGGGTGTTGGAAGCGGCCCACGAGGGCGGCTTCACCGTGTTCGGGCCGATGCTCCTGTTGCGGGCTTTCAGCTCGGGCTGTGCGGCGCTCACTGGCATCGAGGCCATCAGCGACAGCGTGGCCGCCTTCCGACCGGTGGAGTGGCGCAATGCGCGCCGGGTGCTGGCGGTGATGGTGACCATGCTGGCAGTGATGTTCAGCGGCATCAGCGCCCTGGCCCACCAGAGCGGTCTTGTGTATGTGGAGAACGGCCCCACCTTGCTGTATCAGCTTGGGGAACGGATCTTCGGTGGCGGCGCACTGCTGGCGTTGTTGCAGCTGGCCACTTTGCTGATTCTGCTGTTGGCGGCCAATACCGCTTATGCGGATTTCCCCAGGTTGGCAGCGTTTTTGGCCCGGGATGGCTTTCTGCCCCGCCAGCTCGCCTCATTGGGAGACCGGCTCGTGTTCAGCAATGGTATTTATGCCCTCAGCGGTTTTGCGGCATTGCTGCTGATCGTGTTTCAAGGGAGTGTCAGCCGCTTGATTCCCCTCTATGCAGTGGGGGTGTTTCTCAGCTTCACCCTCTCCCAAACGGGAATGGTGGTGCACTGGCGGAAGGAGCAGGGCCGTGGCTGGCTCTCCAAAGCGCTGGTGAACGGGTTGGGCGCCCTGATCACCGCTGTGGTCACGGGAGTGTTGCTGGTGAGCAAATTCACCCACGGCGCCTGGTTGGTGGTGCTCACGATCCCGATTCTGGTGGCCATCTTTTTGAGGATTCGCACCCACTACAACGCCGTTGCCCGGCGGCTGCGCATGGTGAAGGACGTGCGCCTGAAGCTGCCTCCACCCCCTCCCACTGGAGGAACGCCCACCGTGGTGCTGGTGGGCCAACTGCATCGGGGCACTTTTGAGGCGATTCGCTTTGCACGCACCATCGCCAGCGACTTGGTGGCTGTGCATGTGGATCTCGGCACCTCAAGCACCCAGGATTTTCGAGACAACTGGCTGCGGCAGGTGCCGGAGGTGAAACTTGAGGTGTTGGAGTCGCCTTATCGCTCTCTGGTGGATCCGGTGGTGGAGTTTGTGAAGCAATTCGAGGAGGCCCATCGCAAAGATAGGGACCGTTTTTGCGTGATCGTGCTGCCCGTTTTCGTGACGCGTCACCGTTGGGAGAACCTGCTGCACAACCAAAGCACAATCCTGCTTCGCAATGCCTTGCGTGCGCAGGGAACGAGGGTGGTGACAACCGTGGGTTTTTATCTCTAGCTGCTGCGCCGGGCCTTACGGATCGGCACCTGGCTGGCTGGGGCCCAAACGGGCGGACGGACCAAATCGCTTGCGGTGGCGTAGGGAATCGGCCATGGACAGGGCGAGAAAAATCAGGCCGATCAAGCCGGTCACCCACTCCGGCAGATGGCTGTGGTGTTCCCTGAGCCAGATGCTCACCAACATCAATCCACCGAGAGCGCCGATGGCATAGTGGGCGCCGTGCTCGAGAAAAATCAGCTGATCGAGGGCCTTTTCCCGGCTGATCAGCAAGGTGAGGGAGCGGATGAAGAGAGCGCCAAGCCCAAGGCCGATCATGATCAGGGCAAGATTTGATGTGATCGCAAACGCGCCGATCGTGCCATCGAGGCTGAAGGAGGCATCCAGCAGTTCGAGATAGAGCAGGCTGGCCAGGCCGCCACCCGCCGCCACGCGGGCTCCGGCCTGCTCCTCATCGCCGAAGGCCTCCGCCAGGGAGGTGCTCAAGAGCTGCAACACCAGGCCGAGCACCCCAGCCACCATCACCTCGGCTCGCCGATCCACTGGCAGGAAGGCCACCAGGGCCAGCAGAAGGATCAGGGCCAGTGCAATTTCCAAGGCTTCCACCTTGCCCGCCGCACTCAGGCGTCGCTCCAGTGGCCGAAACCAATGGAGGGTTTTGGCTTCATCAAAGAAATAGCGCAGAAACACCATCAGCAAAAACATCCCGCCGAAGGCCAGGATGCGCGGTTCGGCCAACTCCAGCAGGTGTTTGTATTCCGTGGGTTGATGCAGGGCCGCATCCAGGGCTTGCCCGAGGCTCACCCCCCCGGCTAGCGCCACCATCAACAACGGGCCTGCGAAACGCACACCAAACACGGGGATGACCAAGCCCCAGGTGAGGAAGAATCGTTGTTGGCCAGGGGTGAGCTTCTCGAGCACCCTGGCATTCACGACGGCATTGTCAAAGGAGAGCGACACCTCCAGCACCAGCAACACCAAAGTGATCCAGGCTGCGCTGATGCCCTGCCACCCCAGCACAATGGCCAGCCCGGCGGCGCAAGCGCCCAGGGGAAAGATCAAATAGCGGAGAAACCGCCAGGGCATGGGTTGAGGGCAGGGAATGCCCCCCATGATCGCTGGTGCCGGGGCCGAGGCTCAGTGAGCCGAAGGGGCCTGGCTCCTGGCCTTGGTGTTGCTCTCGTTGGTGGAGCTGGTGGTGGACTCCTTGTGAAGCAGCTGGCGCTTCTCCAGCGCGGAGAGCAGCTTGGGAACAACCACCACCACCGCCACCAGAAGCAGGGCGCCCAAGCCAAAGTCGATCACGCCGCTCACCATCTGGGAAAAGGGAATCCAGCGCCCCCCAAGCCAGGCCAGGCTCACCATCGAACCAGCCCAGAGCACGGCACCAACACTGTTGCAAAGGAGGAAGCGGGAATAGGGCATGCCCACCGCCCCCGCCATTGGGCCGGCCACCACTCGCAGCACGGCCACAAACCGCCCCAGCAGCACCGAAGCATTGGCGTGGCGCAGAAACTGGCTCCTCAGCTGTTCCAGCTGTTCAGGGGACTGACGCAGCAGCCGTCCCACCCGCAAGATGAGGTCCCAGCCGGCCCGTCGCCCCACCCAGTAGCCAAGGTTGTCGCCAAGCATGGCGCCCCCCGCGGCAGCGGCCATCACCCCCAGCACATTCAGCTGGCCGCTGCCAGCGGCATAGCCACCCAGCAGGGTGACGGTTTCGCCTGGCAGAGGCACGCCTGCATTTTCCAGGAGCATGGCCAAGAAAATCACGCCATAGCCCCACTTCTGCAGCACCTCCTGGAGCATGGCCTGATCCAGTCCACCCTCCAGGCTGATCAGGGCAAGGGTGTGGGGGGCCATCTGGAGGGAGAGAAGGTTGCAAACCTACTGCCTGTTGCCCGGGGGTGAGGGCCGGAAAACCTCCCGTGGGGCGGCGTCCAGCCACTCCGAGCGGGGCATGCGCATGACTTGGCTAATGGGCCCCCTCTCTCATGCGAGCCACGAAGGCCTCTTCCTGTTCCTTGCTCGCCAGAGCGCCATCGTCGACGATGATGATGCGATCGGCGACATCAAGAATCTTGTTGTCGTGGGTCACCATGATGATCGTGGTTTGCTGCTCGGTGGCCAGTTGCTTCATCAGGTTCACCACCGTGCGGCCAGATTCCTTGTCGAGGGCGGCGGTGGGTTCATCTCCCAGCAGGATGCGGGGCCGGCTGGCCAGGGCCCGGGCGATGGCCACCCTTTGCCGTTGACCCCCTGAGAGGTTGGCAGGGTAGTAGTCAAGTCGGTCGCCAAGTCCGACTTTTTCCAGCATCTGCGCTGCCAGCTGATCGAGATCCTGATCCATGTAGGCGTCGTGCAGCTCCAGGGAGAGCCGAACGTTGCGGCGTGCGGTGAGAAACATCATCAGGTTGTGGGCCTGGAAGATGAAGCCCACGTTGAGCCTCAATTTGGCCAGTTGCTCCTTGCTGGCGCCATGGAGTTCCTCGCCAAGGATGCGCAAGCTGCCGTCCATGCAGGAGCGCAGGCCACCCAGCATGGTGAGCAGGGTGGTTTTGCCTGAGCCGGAAGGGCCCGTGCAGATCACGATTTCACCGGGATAAATATCGAGGCTGATGTCCTTGAGGGCGTGCTTGCGTTCCTCACCACTGCCAAACCAGTGGTTCACATGATTCAGGGAGATGATCGGCTCCCGCTTGTCGTTGTTGGGGCTGGCGGGGGAGGGCATCTCAGAACACATCCGCCGGATCGAGCTCCACCAGCTTGCGGGTGGCCAAGGCGCCAGAGCCCACGCACATCACGAAGGTGAGCAGCAGCACCTGCAGCGCCCGGGTTGTGGTCATGAACACCGAGAGCTTGGTGACCGTGGCAAGCAACCAATAGAGACCCATGGAGGTGAGCACCCCGGGAATGAAGCCGATGAAAGCCAGAATTGCGCTCTGCTGGATCACCACGGAGATCACGTAGCGATCGGTGTAACCCATCGCTTTGAGGGTTGCGTATTGCGGCAGGGAGTTCATCACATCGCCGAAGAGAATTTGGTAGACGATGATGCTGCCCACCACAAAGCCCACCAGCACTCCCAATGAGAAGATGAAGCCTACGGAGGAGTTGCGCTTCCAGTAATTGAGCTCCAGATCGGCCAGCTCTTGGCGGGTGAGCACCTTCACATCTTTGCTCATCAGGGGTTGGAGAGCCTGTTGCACAGCCAGTGGGTTGGCACCAGGTTTGAGCTGGATGAGGCCCATCTCGATTTGGCGAGGATTCTTCTCTGGAAAGAGGAAGAAGAAGGTGTTGTCGCTCACGATCAGGTTGGCATCGGCGGCAAAGGTGGAACCGAGAGAGAAGGTATCGATGATGCGCAGTTGCTTTTGATTCACCTCCACGCTCACGATGTCCTGGCGCTTGAGCTGCTCAGCGATCGGACCATATTGCTTTTTTGAGTTGCGATCAAACAGGGCATTGCGAAGCGGCTGCAGCCGGGAAATCTCCTGTTCCAGCTCTGGGAAAGCAAGGGATGGCCGGCTCAGATTCACCCCGTAGACATAGATGTCAAACGACTTGCGGGTTTCCGGCGTGATCCAGGTGGCTCTGGAGATGTGCAGGGGAGACACCCCCTCCACCCCGTCCACGCCTACGGCTTGGTAGAGCCTGCTCCGTTCGAACACCTGCAGGGAGCCCATGTTGCTGTACCCAGCGCTCACCATCACCAGGTCGGCGCGCAGTTTCTCAATGGGCTTGCGCTGGCTGTTGTAGATGCTGTCGAGCAAACCGAGCTGGAAAAACATCAATAAATTGGAGAAGCTCACCCCCGCCAGGCCGATGGCCAATTTCACAGGGTTGTAGCTCACCTGCAGCCAGGCCAGGGGGGTGCGTTTGAGCGCTTTGCGGAGAGCGGGAATCATGGCTTGGCCACCGGCGGTGTGGCATCAAAGACCACATTCACCTGCAGGTTGGACGCATAACTTAAGCGCTTTTCTTTGCCAGGAGGCGGCTGGATGCGGAGCTTCACTTCGTAGACGCGCTGATCCATGTTCTCGCCGGGGGTGCCGGCGAAGGTGCTCTGTTTTTGCACCTGGGGCAGCACCTTGTAGAGCGTGGCGCGAGCGCTGCCCTGGAAGCCATCGGCGGTGATCGTAGCGCCCTGGCCGATTTTGAGCTTTGCGATGTCGGATTGATAGACCTCCGCCGTGACAATCATGTTGCTGGTGTCGGCCATTTCCAGCAGTCCGTCGTCCCCCACCTTGCTGCCGGGCCATGCAAAGATTTTGAGGATGCGGCCATCCTGGGGAGCCCGCACGGTGGCGTAATCGAATTCCTGCTTGGCGCGCTCCCGGGCGGCTTCCGCTTGGCGCAGTTCGTTGCGAGCGGTCACCACATCCTCCGGGCGCACCTCCTTGATTTTCTCCAGAGTTTGCTTGGCGCCCTCGATGTCCGCCTTGAGCCTGGCTTCGGTGCCAGCCCGATCTTCGATCGCCTTGGCCAGTTCCGCCTCGGTGGTGTTGGCCCGGGTGCGGTAGCGGTCGCGCTCCAGCTCCGAAATGCCGCCAGCGGCATAAAGACCGTCAAACCGCTGGCGTTCCAGCTTGGCCTCTTTGGCCTTGGCCTGAGCTGAGGCCACCGCCTGATCGCCCGTGAGCTTGGCAGCTGCGAGCTGCCGCTCCAAGCTTTCCACCTGGTAGGCCTGGGCCCGGATTTCGCCCTGTTTGGCACCAGCTTGCACCTGGGCGAGCTTGGCCCGGTTGACCCCAACCAGCTCGGTGGCTTCATCGAGGGAGGCCTTCAGCGAGCCGTAGTTGTTGAGAATTGCCAGGGGTTGGCCCTGCTTCACCTCATCGTCTTCCTGCACCAGCAGTTTTTCAATGCGGTCGCCGCTGAGGGAGCTGGGCACGGAGACGCGACGGATCTTGGTTTCCGGCTCGATGCGCCCCAAGGCCGACACTTGCCGGGGGGCGACAACGGCCGCCGGCTCCGCTGGCTTGCGGTTGCAGGCCACCAGGGAAGGGGCCAGCAGCACAACCGCCAGGGATGTGACCAGAGAACAGGCCAGGCGGGGGAGTTTCCTCAGGTCTGACCTTCCGTGTGGTGTTTCCACGTGACCTGCATGCAATAGTTGTGACATCCCCAGAGTCTGCGCCCCCCGATGGGGCTTTGCAGTGGCAAGGACCGTACCCGATGGCGCCCCCCTTAGGGCGTCGACGTCGCCGCTGAGGGCAGCACGGCCTCCTTCGGGAGTTCACCGGCTTCGCGCAGCAGCACAGCCCGGTCGATGGCCTGTTCTGTCTGCGCGGTGAGCAGGGCGGCCTTGGTCGCCTGCAGCTCCCTTTGCACCAAGAGCACCTCGGTGAGGGGCTCCACCTGGGCGCGGTAGCGCAGCCGGGCATCCTGAAGGGCTCGCTCGCTGGCGGTCACCGCCTCCCGCGCTGCGGCGATCCGCGCCGGTGAAGCCTGCAGCTGCTCCCAGGTGGTTTGCACGGTGGTGCGAATGCGGCGGCGGGCCACATCGGTGTCGGCGGCCAACACCTCAGCCTCCCGATCAGCGAGGCGTGCGCCGTCGCGGGCCCTGCCACCGTCAAAGAGGGGTTGGCGCAGCTGCAGCAGGCCGCCCCAGTCGTAGAAGGTGCCCTGCAGGCTGCCAGGCGTGTCGATGCTGGGCAGGGTGACATTGGCTGGCCCCGCTTGCACCCGGTTGGTCTGCTGCAACACCGGCACATCGATGCGGTTGGTGTTCAGGCCAGCTCCTGCCAGCAGCGAGAGACTGGGCAGCAGGGAGGCTCGGGCGGCCTTCGCGCGTTGCCGGCTGGCTTGCTCCTGCAGCCGCAGGGCCT
Source organism: Cyanobacteriota bacterium (assembly GCA_035284785.1). GTDB lineage: Bacteria > Cyanobacteriota > Cyanobacteriia > PCC-6307 > Cyanobiaceae > Cyanobium. The sequence goes on from JAYKHK010000137.1 coordinate 8,482, forward strand.
CCAGCAGGGGGCGATCCGCCAGGGCTCTCTGCACGGTGGCCTCCAATCCCAGGGGCCAGGGGCGATCGAAGCTGCGGATCGGATCGGCCGCCAGGGGCGGCTCCCCCGGTGGCAACCCGAGCAGCTCAGCCAGCCGTCCCTGCACTGCCCTCTGTTGTGCCTGGGCAGTGAGCAGTCCTTGCGAGTCCCCGGCCCGCAACGCCCGTGCCCGCAGCACATCGATCCTGGCAGCCAGGCCCTTGCGGTGGATCTGGCCCACATCGCGCTCCAGGGCGGTGGATGCCTGCAACGACGTTTCCCACACCGGCACCAGGGCCTGGCGCAGCTGTAGCTCCCGGTAGGTGCTCTCCAGCTCAAAGCGCACCTGGCGTTCGTTTTCACTCAGCTGGCGATTCGCCGCTTCGCGACCGCTCACCGCGGCGGCCACCTGCCAGCCCTCGCTGATTGGGAGCAGATTGGCGTTCAGCACCACGCCGCCGCCGGCAAAGAAGCTTTGCAGCACGGCATAGCCGTTTTGGCCGAGCCCAAAGCTGAGATCGCCAATGGTGGGCAGGTTGGTGATCACACCGATCGAGGTGCCCACCTGGGTGCCGCTGGCGCTGCCCACCAGATCGACGCGGGGCCAACGCTGACTGCGGCTGAAGCTCTCGGCGGCCGCACTGCGCTCCACCTCCCGACGTGAGCGCTCCAGATCGGTGGAGGCCGGCATCCCCCGCTCCAACACCTCGCTGAGGGTGAGGGGAGCCGACTGGACGGGGACGCAGGCCAACCAGCCAAGGGCGGCCAATCCCACGGTGAACGCCTGATGACGCAAGCGCCCGGCGGGGAGGGCAGCCGGCTCGCACCGAAGGACAGGCACGCTGGAGCGGGATCGAGAGTGGCATGGACCTTAAGGACATCCCCCCGGTCACCGCTACCGTCCTCTCCAGAATCCGCCCACTGTTTGCCCTCCGCCGAAGCCGCTACCTCCGCTCCCACGCCGGGTGACGCGACTCCTGGTGACGCGACTCCTGGTGGAGCTGGCCATCAAGATCGCTTGCCCCGCCTTCTGCCAGTGATGGTGGTTGCCGGACTCACCCTGCTTTGGGCCTCCACTCCCTCCATTCCGGTGAAGGTGAGGGGGAGTGGCTTGCTGACGGCGCCCGAGAGCCGCCGGGCATTCTTCGCACGCGGCCCGGGCCAGGTGCAAGACATCAAGGTGCGGGTGGGCAGTGAGGTGGAGCAAGGCGAGTTGCTGCTCACCCTCAGCCGGGTGGGCCAGGCCGCAGCGGGGGGCGGGGCGATCGCTCCCGATCCACGGGTGATTCAGGCCCAGTTGCGGGCGATCGATGAGCAAATGGCCGGCCTTCGCTCTCAGCGCCAGGCTGTCGACGTGCAAGACGCGGCACTGCTGACGCGCCGCAATGAGCTCACCATCACCAACAAGCCGGTGAAACAACAGCTTGATGCCTTGGAGGGTCTGCGAAAAGACGATGTGATCGCCCGCTACAGCCCCCTCTGGGTGGGCGCTCAGGATCTCTACCTGCGCAACCGGGCCGACATCGCCACGATCGACGGCCAACGGGCCCAGTTGAAATCGCAGCTGGCGGCGTTGGAGGCCCGTGCCGCCGAGCTGCGCTCCCAGAGGGCGGCCCTCGACGCAGAGGAGCTGGCGCAAGATGTCTTCAGCCCGTCGGCTGGGCGGATTTTGGACCTGGCGGTGGAACCTGGCCAGGCCGTGTTGCCGGGTCAGCGGCTCGGCAGCCTGGCGTTGGCGGGCGACCAAGACCGGAGGCTGGCACTGGTGGTGTTCACGAGTGCCGATGCCACCCGCCTCGCCCCCGGCGCAGAGTTGGAATTGGATCCAAAGCTGATGAGCCGCGATAGCTATGGCGGCTCGGAGCAGCGCTGGGGCACCATGCGCGGCACCCTGGTGCGCCTCTCCCCCGCCAGCGTCGACCTCGAGGATGTGGCGGCCCAGGTGGGTGGCAAGGAGGAGGCAGCGAATTTGATGGCCCGGGCTCGCCAGCAATCCTTTGGCGATGGTGGCGACCTCACCGCCCAGCTGCCGGATCGGGCGGGCGCGCCGGTGGTGCTCGGTGTGGTGCGCCTGGAGACCGCTGGTACACCGAGCGGGTTGGCCTGGAGCCGGGGGGTGGGCCCCCGGCGCCCCCTGCCTCCACGCACGCCCCTGGAGGTGTCAGCGGAGGTGGAACGGCGTTCGCTGTTCAATTACGTGGCACCGTTCGGCCGTTGGTTGGCGGGGTCTCGGCCATGAGACGCAACCCCTGGCTCAAGCCCTGGTTGGCGCCCTGGCCCTGGCTCAGCCTGGGGTTGTTGTTGCTGTGCACCCGCACGGAACCGCCGCGGCTTTGGTTTTGGCTGGCTTTGCTGTTGATCAGCCTGCTGGTCGGGTTGATGAGGGCTCTGGCCCGCGAGCATTGACCATTCCGGCTTCCCTGCGCCATCCGCTGGTGGTGGGCCTGGCGGCGGCTTTGGTGTGGAGCGTGGCCCATGCCCTTGGATTTGGTTCCGGGGCGGCCTACGGGGTGGTGATCGCAGCAATCGCCGTGCCACCGGATTTTCGCCGGTTGCCGGCCGCTTTGTTTGTGGTGTTGCCCGTGCTGTGCGCGGTGGCGCTCGGGTTGGGGACGCTGCTCAAACCCTTGCTGGAGGCACCGCAGGTGTGGGGCTTCGCCGTTGTCACCCTGCTGGCGCAATTGATCGGGCAACTTCTTCCGGATCGGTTGGCGATGCTGCGCAACGTGTTGCCGATCCTGGCGATCCTGCCGCTGCTGGGGAGCAACAGCACCTGGCTGTCGACGTGGCACGAGCTGCTGGCGATTGTGCTGGGGTTGATGGTGGCTGTGGCCCTCACCACCGCCTTCCGCCTGCCCGGCGATGCGCCGCCGCCAAGGGCGGGTGCAGGTGCAGCAAAGGCTGAGGCTGAGGCGCCGACGCGCTCGCTGGCACGGCGGCTGCAGGATCCCTATTTCTGGCGCAAGTTGATTGCCTCCACCCTGGCGCTGGCGGTGGGGCAGGGATTGGGAGCTGTAAACCCCAAATATGTCTACTTCGGCGTGGTGATTCTGCTCAACGAAAGCCTTGGGGCCACGCTGGCACGGGTGCGCGATCGCATGATTGGCGTCAGCCTGGGCGTGCTGATGCCTTGGCTTGTCTTCAATCTTTTTGGAGTCAGCAGCGTGTCATTGGCGCTGGTGATGGGTGGCACGAGCGCCCTGCTGCCCGCGCTTGGTCTTGGCGCCAACCTGCGCACCGCGTTGATCTCCAGCGGGGTCACCTTCGCGGGGTATCAGGCTCTCACCGATTGGTACATCCCTACCCGCTGGATCAACTACCTGATGGGTTGTGGTTTGGCGTTGCTGGTTTGTTTGCTGTTTCAACCCACCTCCGCCCTGCGACGGTTTGAGCAGCTCGCCGAGGAGTGCCGTCGCAGCGGCCAGCCGCCGACGGATGAGCTGCGGGCCCTGCTGCCCAGTGCCCGGGAGGAAGCCCTGTGGCTGGGGCAGGGGCCACGCGTTGAGGCGTGGTTGGCAGCGCTGCCAGCAAGACGGGATAGCGGCTAGGAGCAATGCCCCTCTCCCGTAACGCTGCTCACAAGCGCCGCAACAGCTCGGCTTTCTTGGCGGCGAATTCCGCCTCGGTGAGGATGCCTTTCTCCTTGAGTTCGCCGAGGCGCGTGAGGGCATCGAGCACATCCTCCTGGCGGCTCTCCTGGGTGGAGGCTTGTGGGGAAGCCGTTGCTTCTGGCTGCACCTCCGGCAGGCTCGCCAGGGGAATGGGGCCGTCATTGGTGGTGAACCTTGCGCCCCCCTCTTCGCCGCTGGCCTGGGAGCAACCGCTGATCTGCAGGTTGCCGATGTCATGCACGCTCACGCGCCCGTTCAACTCCACCACCAGGCGACGGGCCGCCGGGAAGACGGCATAGCGCAACTCGTTTTGGGCACCTGTGGAGGATGGAGTGCCCAGCTCCTGCGGCCACCACGGAACCGTGGTGGCCATCGGCGTGAAGCTCATCGGAGCCATGCCGCCCATGCTCCCCATCGGGCCCATGCCAGCCATGGGCGCCATGCCGCTGCTCACCTGCTGTTGTTGCTGGCCGCCGCCGGAGCTCTGGGCTTGCTGATAAGAGCCTCCAGCGAGGCTGGTCAGGCTGGCCAGGCTCACGCTGCCCCCGGGGGTGCTGAACACCACGGCGCCGCCAGGGCTCTGTTGCTGGGAAAAACCGGCGATGTGGTGATGGCCCGTGTCATAGACGCTCACCTGTCCATTCGTTTCGACGGCGAGCCGACCCACGGCGGGGAAAAAGGCGTAGCGCACATCGTTCTGGGCTCCGATCGCACTCGGCGTTCCGAGTTCCCCGGGCCACCAGGTGTCGCGCGGGTCGGGGCTGAACAGGCCGCCGCCCACTTGCAGCTGCTGGCCGCCGCCACTTTGGCTCTGGGATTGGAAGCTGCCAGTGGGGAACAACTCCGGCTGGCTGGCGAGCTGGCCGGCGATCGCCTGGCAGAGACCCTCCACCCTCGCTTTGAGGGCGTGGTTGAACATGTCGCCCAGCATCAACATGCCCCCTCGCATCCACTGCCCCGAACCGGCAAACTCGGGATGGTTGAACTGGGCCATCCCTCCCCGCCCGCGCAGCATGGCGAACATCATGTGGATCACCGCCTCCTGACTGAAGCCATAGCGTTGGGCTAGCTCATTGACGACCTTGAGGCCCTCGGGTGTCAGTTGTTCCATGGCTGCGGTGAGGGGAACTTTTCACCGTACCTCCAGCGATCGGGTCTGGCTGTGCGATTTGGCAGTTGCCTGAACATTGCAGCTGGATCGCCCCGGGATAGGAGGGTTATGGGATCAGGCTTGATCTAACCGAAGCCTCTCGGGCCGGCACGGCCCGGCCCAAGGCATGGATGGCGATCAGGCAGCATCCAGCTGCAACCTGTAGGGTGATTGCGGTTCACCGACCACTCTCAGGCGAGTTCTCCCCAGCGCGGGAGCTCCACAGGATTTTTCCCAGCAGGACATTTCCAGCGGCTCTCCTTCAGGCCAGCACTTTTCTCAAGGGCTGTCGACGAATCGGTTTACATCCTGTGGATCTTTATGACTCTTTACGTTGGCAATCTCTCCTTCGACACCGAAGTGGAGCATCTGCAGCAACTGTTCGCCAAATACGGCGAAGTGCGCAATTGCACCCTGCCCCTTGACCGGGAGACCGGCCGCAAACGTGGCTTTGCCTTTGTGGAGATGGCCACCCCCGCCGAAGAAACCAAGGCCATCGGCGACCTGCGCGGCGTGGAGTGGATGGGCCGAAACATCCGCGTCAATCAGGCTGAGCCCCGCAGGGGCGGCGGCGGTGCTGGCAGCTCTGGCGCCCTGCTGGCCCCCCAGAGCTGGTGATCGCAGCCCTCAACCCCTAACGTGATGGCTCGTCCTGGATGGCGGCGTGGCGTTGCCGCTCCCCCCTGAGCTGCCAGAGTTCATTTTCGGCCCCCTCTCCACGGAGGAGGGCAGGCTGCAGCAGGCCCGGCTGGATCGATCTGGCTTGCTGCACGCGGTGCAGCGCACCGTGCTTGCCCCCGAGGCCGATGAGGCGGTGGTGATTCGGGTGCGGGTGGGAGTTGATCTTGCTGTGGCCGCCATGGAGCTCCGCTACAGCACCAACTTGGCCCACGATCCAGCTTGCTTGGATCCGCCCCAGCCAGGGGTGGTGGCCGTGCCGATGGCCCGCACCCGCCTGGAATGGGACACGTTGGCTTGGGGCTATCTGGAGGAGTGGAGCGCCCCGATCCCCGGTCAGCCGGCGGGCACGACGGTGTGTTATGCGATCTGGGCCACCACCGTTACCGGCGTCAGCTTGGCCTGCCCCTTTGTGGTGAGTGAGCGGGCGGCCCAGCGCCAGGGGGGTGCTGCCGCTGCCCCGCTCACCACTGCGTTTGTGGTGGGCCGCCAGCCGATTCCCGCTTGGATTCGGGAGGCGGTGATCTATCAGGTGTTTGTCGACCGCTTCGCCCCGGATCCAGGTGTGGCGTTTCAAGCGCCAGAGGATTTGGCCGGGCGTTTCGGGGGCACCCTGCGGGGGCTGATCAGCCGTTTGGATTATCTGCAGGCTTTGGGGGTGAACTGTTTGTGGCTGACGCCCATCTTCCCCAGTCCCTCCCACCACGGCTACGACCCGATGGAGCTTGCCGCGGTGGAGCCGCGCTTTGGATGCCTGGCGGATTGGGACGCGCTGGTGGCCGGCGCCCGGGCTCGGGGAATGCGGCTGCTGCTGGATTATGTGGTGAATCACATGTCGAGCGCCCATCCGCGCTTCCTGGCGGCTCAGGCTGATCCAGCCGATCCGGCGGTGGCCTGGTTTCGCTTTCGCGAGCACCCCAACGACTACGACTGTTTTTTTGATGTGCCAGGCCAGCCAGAGCTGCAAACCGATCACCCTGAGGTGCGTGCCTACTTCCTGGAGCACGCTCGCTTCTGGCTGGAGCGGGGCTGCGATGGCTTTCGGCTGGATTATGCCGCCAACGTGAGCCACGCCTTCTGGTCGCTCTTTCGTGAGGGGACGCGGCGCACCCGGGCCGAGGCGGTGACGCTGGGGGAGATCACCCAGCCCCCCGATGTGATGCGCTCCTACATCGGCCGGATGGATGGCTGCTTGGATTTTCGGATGTTGGAGCTGCTGCGCAGTTTTTTTGCCCATCGCAGCCTGAGCGCCAGCGCCTTCGCCCACAGCGTCGACCAACACCTGGCCTATTTCGCTGCCGATCTGGTGTTGCCGAGCTTTCTCGACAACCACGACATGAACCGTTTTCTCTGGCTCGTGGCGGGAGACAAGCGACGTTTGAAACTGGCGGCGTTCTGCCAATTCAGCCTGCCCCAGCCGCCGATCCTCTATTACGGCACCGAGGTGGGCCTCTCCCAGCGGGCCGGGGTGGGGCGGCTGGAGGAGGCGCGCCTGCCGATGCTCTGGGAAGGGGAGCAGGACCCGGAGCTGCTGGCGTTTTTCCAGGCCCTGATCGCTTTTCGCCATGCCACCCCCGCTTTGCGGCAGGAGCCACGCCACAACTGGCTGGTTGCAGATGAGCGGGGGTTATTGGGTGTGCGTTGCGGCCCGGTGGTGCTGCTGTTCAACAATGGCGAGGATGCTGCTGCAGTGGCACTGCCCCCGGATTGGGGGCCTGCCGAGGTGGGGCTGCTCACTGCGCCTTTGCAGCAATTCGATGCGGCTAGCGGCCAGCTGCAACTGGCTCCTTGGGCTGGTGCGGCGCTGCGGATCAGGCCAGAATCACCATCCCCGCTGGCGGCAGATCCACCCGCACGGTCGCCCGACCATCGGGGTGGTGGCTGATCGGTAGGTGTTCCAACTCAGGCCCGCCCTGGGCGGAGCTGCCATCGGCCGAGGGGACTGGCAGCGCAGTTTCGGCCAGCTGGCCAGATCGAGGGATCTGGCGCAGTTGCTCGTCGCTCCAATCGGCGCGATAGAGCACCCGCAGCGATCCCTGCCGGTGCACCGTGGCATCCACGGTCACGTCGGCCCCCCTGGCCTCGAGGCCATGGGTGTTCATCGCCACCACCACCTCGATGTAGGGCAGCACGCGCGACCAGGCAAACACCTCGCCGGCTCCCGGCAGGGCGAAAGGCGCACCGCAGATGGAGATCTCCCTGGGGTAGCAGATGCCCAGGCGCAGGGTGCGCCCGATGGGATCCTCGCGGCGGCGCAGGTGGGCGATGGCGGCGATGCGCAGGTAGGTGGGATGGTTGGTGTCGAAGAAGTGGCAGCCGCTGGTGGCAAAGGCCCCGAAGGGTCCGCCAAACATGCCCTCCCGCACGTAGCGATCTTCGCCAAAGCGCTGGGGTTCGATGCTGTAGTCGTGGTAGCCCTCATTGCCGTCGAAGGCCTGCTCGGTTCCGTAGTAAAGGCAGGGGATGCCAGGGGTGAGCAGCTGAATGGCGGTGGCATGGGCCACCTGCCAGTCGTGATGGGGGGTGGTGTTGTTGGCGCAGAAGCGCTCTTTATGGCTTTTGCACGACATGTCGTGGTCATCGAGCACCGATACGTGGACCTGGCCGGTTTGGATGTAGCGCGTCAGCTCGGAATCGAGGCGGAAGCGGCTGAAGAAAGCCCGTGGATCGATGGTGCCCTTCGCGGCGCCAGCCAGGAGAATGGGTGAGTTGTTGATGTCAAGCACTGCTGTCAGCGCCCGATCCAGCAAGCTGCCGAAGAGGGAGAGGTAGTTGATGGCGACGACGTTGTCGGTGATCTCGCCAACGATCAGGAAGTTTTCCTTGCCGATGGATTTGGCATAGAAATTGATCGATTGGCTGAATTGGCGACACACGCTCTTGGGGATGTGTTTGGCGGCATCGATGCGGAAGCCATCGCAATCGCTCAGAGCAATCCAATATTGGAAGCAGCGAATCATCGCCTGCAGCGTGGGCTGGTGGTAGCCATCCAGTTTCTTGAGATCGAAGAAATCGCCGCGACGAAATTCGGCGTTGGGATCCATCGGATCGGGGTTCGACCAGTTTTGGATGGCGCCGCGGCGGTTGTAGGCCTCTTGCTGCTGAAACTCCCTTGGCCAGCAACCATCCTCCAGGGAGCTGATGGCAGCCACGCAGCTGCCCTCGCCAGAGCGCCAACCGCCCATGCTGTAGGGCGGGTCGTAGCGGTAGGGAAGCGACTCTTCGATGCGCCCGGTGAGGTCGGGCCCGTAAAACCAATTGTTGCCCGTGTGGTCGATCACCACATCCAGCAATACCACCATGCCGCGGTCGTGGGCGGCATCGACAAGATCGCGCAGGTCTTGGCGGCTGCCAAAGCGTGGATCGATGTCTAGAAAATTCTGAATGGCGTAGCCGTGGTAAGTGTTGAGATCGGCCCGCTGTTTGAAGGGGGGATTGATCCAGAGGCCGGTGATCCCCAAACCCTCGAGGTAGTCGAGTTTGGAGAGGATGCCCCGCAGGGTGCCGCCGCTGAACTCCAGCCCGGCGCGCATCCAAGCGGCCTTGTCGCGCACGCGAAACTGATCCGGGTTGGCGCGATCAAACAGGGGCCGTTCCTGCTCGCGGCCATCGCTGAAGCGATCGGGAAGGATCTGGTAGAACACATGATTGCGCCAGAGCACCGGGCTGGGAAACACCCGTCCGCGGGGCCGCAGATCCAGGTTGTCCACGTCTTGGGGGGCCTGCGCCTCGATGAGGGTGCTCATGGGGGGCGATGCTTGTTGACGTTGATCCATCTTCCCTGAGGGGGGAGTGGCGCTGGCGATGGCCCATGGCGCTGGGCTGCTCACGAGCGAGTGGGGCCCTGGCGTGGCCCGGCGGTGACCGCTGTGCAGTGCAGGCATCTGGCCAGGCCATGGCTGCTGATCGCGAGCAACACCCGTATGATATCGCAGTGTTTTTTCGACTCCTGCGGCCCGCGCTGGTGTGGGGAGTTCGCCATCGGACGATGCCATGAAACGCAGCGATCCAGCCGTGGCGGTGCGAGCCCTGAAGCGTTTTCAGCAGGCGTTGAATCCCGGTGAACTGTGGCGCCGTTGGCAGGCGCTCGACAACCGGGCATTGCTCACCTTGCTGGCGGCACTTTTGGCCCTCTATCTGATGGCGTTGAGCCTGCTCACCCAGCCGGCGGATGAGGCCATCAACGCCCTGTTGTTGATGGGAGGGGCGATGCTGGTGTTTCCGGAGTTGCCCGAAGGTTGGCAGCCTCGGCCCGGACGCATCGGGCGCTGGCTGGCGGTGGCCTTGCTGGTGGTGGTGTTCTGGCGGGGGCAGCGCATGGTGAGTTTTGATGCCGTCTCCAGCCTCCTGCTGCCCCTGGCGGGGTTGGCCCTGGGGTTGCTGGCGGTGCCGCTGAATCAGCTGCGGCGCTTTGGCCTGCCCCTGATTGTGTTGGGGTTCTTGCCGGTGATGCGCGCCTTGGGAGGGGGGCTGACGCCGATCGGGCCCCTCACGGTGGCCACCGCCTGGCTGAGCGAGCAGTTTCTTGCGCTGTGCGGGTTCACAGCGATGCAGGAGGGTCCGTTTTTGCGCCTGCCCGGCGGTGCGGTGGAAGTGGCTGGTCCCTGCTCAGGCTTGAACATGTTGTTGCAGCTGCTGGTGGTGGCGGTGATCTTTGCCCTGGCTTTTCCGATGCGCCACCGCTGGCAAAACGGCTTGATGATCGTGACGGCGCCATTGATCGCGATGCTCACCAACGCCATGCGCATTGCGCTGTTGGCCTGGATCAACGCCAGCGCCATGTCGAATAAAACCTGGTGGTTTGAGTTTTTTCACACCCACTGGGGCTCGCTGGTGTTTGCCGGCATTGCCATGCAGGTGTTCGTTTGGCTCTACGTGTATTGGTTGGCGCGCCAGGTGGCGGCGCTGGGATCACGATGAGCTCCACATCTTTGCCGCCCCCAACCCAGCAGCCTGACGGGCGGCCCCTGCGGCGGCTGCTCGTTGGGCTTGCTCTGCTCTCCCTGGCGGTGACCGCTGAAAAAGTGGTGGGTCTCTCGGCCCCCATGCCCGCCGCAGAGGCGCCTGCTGCTTTGAATCTCACGGGCTATCGCGTCAGCGCCTTGGAGGGCGCAGCGCCGCGGCGGGGAAGGGATCTGAGCCAAGGCAGCCTGCGCCGCTTCCGCCTGGAGCGCCGCTCGGGCGAACCCCCGCTGACCTTGACGTTGTTGCCTGTGCGCAGCCGCACGGGCCGAGAGCTCACCTGGCAATCCTTGGATGTGAAGGGGTTGAGCCTGGAGCAGGTGCGGGCCGCGGTGCCGAGCTTTGCTTTGAAGGAGAGCCGCACGCTGACGTTGCCCGCGCCGAAGGGCGGGAGCAAGACAACCAAGGGGGATGAAATGGCGCTCGGGCGCGGCCCGGCCGATGCCACGGGCAGCACCACCCGCCTGCAAACCTGTCTCACGCCCTCCGGGGTGGCGGGCGTGAGTTCAAGCACCTTGGCGGGCGATGGCCAAAGCCTCGGCAACCTGCGGGATCCTTCCGTGTGGGCTGGCCTCGGGCAACGTTTCGCTGGCCTGGCGCAGGGCCGCCATGAGTGCCTGGCGGTGCAGCTTGAGCGTGAGGCATCCGCTGTCACTGTCAGGGTGGGTGGCCATCAGCAGCGGCCACTGGAGGCCGCCTGGAGAGATCTGCGGGGGGTATTGGTGAGCCCCTAAAGGGGGCCTGCGGCACACGATGGTGACGCAGGAGAGCAAGGCCTGCATTTTGGCGTTGGGCTGTCGCAACTTGGCGTTCTCTTACCTCAGCTGCTTGGTCTCGCTCCTCACCCGCAAGATGTCGCTCTCGAGCTGTTTCATCCGCCATTCGTGCTGCAGCTTGCGCTGCTCGTCGCCGGGATCGCGTCGCCAATTCAGCAACTGCTTGTCTTCGAGAAGGCTTCGCCTACGCAAAAGCCTTCGGCTGCGACAAAAATGATCGCTACCGAGGCAGCGATGAAGGGGATGCCCCATTGCAGCTGGAGCGTGAAGCGGCTGCTGGGCGAAGTGCTGGATATGGGGTAATGAGCAGCGACCACGACCATTGGCGGTGTGGAGGGATCGGGGCGGGCTATTGAGAGCTTGCAGGGAGCCTGGAGCCCACCCGTTGAGGAGCAGGAGGCGAAAAAAAAGCCCCCACAGCTGTGGGGGCTGGTGGCAAAGCCTGGGGATCAACCCATGGAGAAGGTCTTCAGGTGGGAAGAGAATTTGCGCGCTTTGCGGATGGAGCCGAATGCGGCAGCAGCGCCAAGAATGGGCAAGGGGGCTGGAACCCGTTTTTCGGACTGAACGTAAGAATTTTGATAAGCGTCGATAAGCTGGCCCCCAGTGGTCGCGGTATCTCTGATGTAGAGCTCAGTGAGCCAATGATCAGAAATATCAACTTCAACCGGGCAAACTTGCCCTGCGACGCATTCCAGAACTGCCTTAAGAGTTCCAGGAGCGTGATTATTGTTTGTGAAAATTTCTTTCTTCACACTTGCGTTATTTGGAGATAAGCCAAATGTAGCGTCTAAACTTACCCTGTGGAAGAAGTAATGGGGATCAGTTACTTTAATGACATATTCGAAAATGCTTACTCCTGGTTCTGTATTGGGGGGCACAAAGTTGAAATCGGGATCGAAGTCGACATCTACTTGGTATTGATTGCCTATTTGGTAAAATTCAACATTGCCTGTACCAGGGGCGGGGCCAGATACGACTTTGATATATTTGTCGCCAACTGTTGCCGTTGACCCATCGCAAGTTGGAAAATTACATAATGTCAAGGCTTGGGCTTCGCCGCCAGAGAGCACCACGCCCCCAACAACTGCAGAGAAGGCCAGAGCCGATGTGGCAGCAGACTTGAAGAGGCGCCCTCCGATGTGGCTCGCCCCA
>JAYKHK010000138.1:0-4834 GCA_035284785.1 Cyanobacteriota bacterium
CTGAACACCCCTCTGGTGACGGTGCAAAAGGAAGTGAAAGAAGGAGGGGTTGAGGAAGTGATTGATGAATTAACAAATTACATGTTGACCCATCTATCCGAGCCTATGAGTCTATCCATTCTGGAAAAATACAGCCATTATTCCAGGCGATCTTTGCAATATGCCTTTCGCAGTAGATTCGGATGCACAATCACCCAATGGATCCGCTCTCAACGCTTGGATCAGGCCTATCAAGCCTTGAAAGCTGGCACTCCAAACCAGTCGGTGTCCAGCATTGCCCATGCGTGTGGCTATCGCTCCGTCAGCCTGTTCAGCATTGAGTTTCAAAACCGTTTTCACATCAAACCATCGGTGTTGTTGCGTGAGCACAAGAGCAGCGACTGAGCCGTCCCTGCCCCCCGAGTGTCATTGGCCAGGCCAAGCGCAAGAATAATGGGGCCGGATCCCTCCCTCGGCCGTCAACGCCGCACCGCCGCACCGCCGCAAATGACCGTCGCCCCCTCCAGCCATCCGAACGGCAACCCCTCCAGTTCCTCTCGAGCCGCTGCCAGCGCCGATGCATGGCCAGCCGAACCGACGTGGCTGGCCCATGATCTGCGGCAGCGGGTGGCAGAAGCGGCCGCCGCCGCTGGCTTGAGCATGGCGGCAATTTGTGACCAGTGGGTGCAGGAAGGATTGGAACGCTTTGAAGCCCAACGCCCCAGCGAGGATCAGGATGGCTCGGGTCGCTGCTCCCTGCGCACGGGCACATGCTCCATCGGTCCCGTGCCCCTGCCTGTGCAGCAATGAGATCAGGTTGAGCGGTGCCTCGGGCTGGATCTGGCCCGACGCACCGCCCCTGATCACATCAGCACCGCCGCCATCGCCGAGCGGATGGGAGTGAGCCACGGAGCGCTCTGGGCTGAAGCGATGGCCTGGGCCCATAATGGCTCGCCAATCCTGCTGAGCGCTCCAAGCGCAGTGTGGCCCTGCTGCTCGGGAGGGTGCCCGGGCGTCCCAGCAACAAGACCATGGGAATAACGGCCAATGCCAGGCCCCAGGTTGCGAATCAGATGGCTCTCCCACCAATCCAGCTGGTGTCCCTGTTCGAGCACCACCTGGAGGCTGGCCAAAGGAACGATGGATGAAGAAGATCAAGCACCAGCCCAACGCATTGATGAGCAGGCCGCCCAGGATCGGCATGGAGAGGGCCAATCCTGACGGCATCAGGCACGGTGTTGCGGGGGTAAGAGAGGTTGGGCTGGGCCTGGGCGCCTTGGTGCAACAAGCTCCTGCCCCCATTCCTCCCGTCTCCATCCCCCGCCAAGGGGGGCGGCTGCTGACCCTCATGCAGCGAGATTGCAGAGGTTGAAGTTATCGGGCCCATCCCTGCCATGGCTCGCTGGCGCCCCCACCCTTGGAGCGCAGCCCGATGCCCGCCGCTCAGCGCGACGCCGCTCCAAACCCTCGCCGCCCATGCCCCCAGTTGCCTTGCTCTGCGCCATCGCGCCCACCTTCGCCCTGAAGGCTGGCTTGCGGCGCCGCGCCCAGCTGGCCCTTGGCCTGCTTTTGGCAGCCATGCCCCTGGGCGCCACATCCTTCCGGGCCGCTGCCGCCCAAACCTCTCCTGCCGCCACCCTCTACAGCGGCGGTGACATCCTCACCATGGCCGGGCCGCAACCCACCTACGTCGAGGCGCTGGTGGAGCGCGGGGGGCGCATCGCCTACGTGGGACCGCTGGCTGGAGCGATCAAAGCTGCCGGAGCGGGGGCGCGGCGGGTGGATCTGGCGGGACGCACCCTGTTGCCGGGATTCATCGACAGCCACGGCCATTTCATCTACTTCGGCAAAAACCTGATCGATGCCGATCTGTTTGGCGCCCCCACGGTGGAGGAGATCGTCAAGCGGATGAAGGTGCAGGCGGCGAAGCTGGGACCCGGGGAGTGGGTTGTGGGCTTTGGCTTCAGCGGCAACGCCCTGCCGCGCTACCCCAGCGTCGCCGATCTCGATGGGGTGTCGAAAGATCGGCCTGTGATGGTGGTGGATAGCTCGGGCCATGCGGGCGCCATGAACGGAGCGGCATTTCGGGCCGCCGGGGTGAGCGCCGCCACGGCGGATCCAATGGGGGGCAAGTTTGCCCGGGGTGCCGATGGCCGCAGCCTGGCGGGCAAAGCCGAGGAAACGGCACTCAACATGGTGCGAGAGAAGCGCCCGCCCTTCAGCGGTGCCAGCGCCGATGCGGTGGCCACGAAGGCCAGCGCCCTCTGGGCCAGCTACGGGCACACCACCGCCCAGGAATGCGGCGTGGGGTTGGGGAGCGATGACATCGCCTTGGTGCGCCATGCCATCGACAAGCAATTGTTGAGCCTGGATCTCTACCTCTGCGCCAAGGATTCCCACGTCGACGCCATGGCGACGGCCGCAGCGAGGGTGGTGAGCGACTACGGCCGCTTGAATCCCACGGCGGATGCGGCCTTCCAGCGGCAGGAGCGGCTGGTGAGCGCGGCGGCGGCCCGCCCTGGCGACACGCAGGGGCTGCTGCTTTCGCTGCGGCCCGATCTCGATAAGCGCTACGTGAACCGGGTGCGATTGGGGGGAATCAAATTTTGGCTGGATGGCTCGATCCCCACCGCCTGGATGAGCCAGCCCTACGCGGTGAATCCCCCCGGCACCGAGCCGGGCTATCGGGCCTATCAGCAGGTCCCCGATGCGGTGTTGGAAGCAGCCTTCGATCGCTGGTGGACAAGCAAGGTGCAGATCAACATGCACATGAATGGTGACGCGGCAGCGGAGCAGGCGCTGCGAGCGATCGAAAAGGCGGTGGCCAAGCACGGCATGAGCGATCACCGGCCCGTGTTCATTCACGCCAGCTACCTGCGGCCGGATCAGATTCAGCGGCTCAAGGCGGTGGGTGGCGTGCCTAGCTTCCTCAGCAGCGGGCTGATCCCCGGTGGTGAGACGGTGCTGAAGCTCTGGGGAGCAGAGCGAGCCGCCAACGCCATGGCAGCGATGAGCATGGAGCAAGCCGGGATCCCTTTCACCTTCAGCCACGATGCACCGGTGAGCCCCCAACCCTGGGTCCTGCCTCTGATCGATGCGGGCGTGAACCGCCGCATCCCCTCCGGGATCGTGATCGGCCCGGAGCAGCGGGTGACGCCCTATCTGGGGCTCAAGGCCGTGACGGCCAACGCCGCCTGGCAGATCAAGGAGGAAAAAACAAAGGGGACCCTTGAGGTGGGCAAACTGGCCGATCTGGTGGTCCTGCAGCGCAATCCCTTGAAGGTGGATCCTGCCACGATCAAAGACATCGCCGTGCTGGAGACGATCAAGGAGGGCCGCACGATCTTCAGGCGCGATGCAACCATGGGCGCGGCCCGAGCGCCCGTTGGCGCGGGGCTGCCCTGCCCCCATGAGGTTGTGGGTGCCCGCGGCGAGGAGCGGCAGCTCTCATCGCAGGCGCAAGGAACGCTGGCGTTGCTGGAGGGAGCAGCTCGGGAGGGCGACAAGCCCTGATCAGCCATGGCGCGGGGGACAACGCAGCTTGAATCGCCAAACGATGGAGACCGGCGAGCATTCGCCCAATTTCTGATTGTCGCCAAACCAAAGGAGTGACGCTAGTCCGCATAGGAAAGTTTCGAGCTCCATCGCAGCGAGGTGGGTCGCTCCTGTGCTGCGGCCAAGAATTGATCCTTGAATGTAAAGAGATAAGACCATTGGAAGCAAATAACTCGGGAGCCAGAATGCCCAAATAGAAGTCTTTGCGATGAAGGAATACAAGACATAGATTTACAGCCCAAGGAAGGCTGGATTCTATAGAATCCTGAAAGAGGCGGTTTCCTTACCAAGAATTCATATGAGAGCTTGAGACAGAGTCTCCTGCAGCTTCCTGTGAAAAAAGCTTCTCTCGTAATGCTCGCCAATGGAAACAAGGGCTCTCAAAACAAAAACATGTAAACCTTCAGAAGCAAGCCATTGCCTAGAATTTCGATTCAATGAAACAAGCGAGGGCCGCCGCTGAGCCTAAATCTGCTCAATAATCCGTGAATGAAGCAGAAAACTGTCATTGAGTGCGAGTCGGGATGGCGTCGTAATGTGGTCCTTTGCTCGGGAAGCTCCTCGATTATAGTTTGCGGATCGTGCAAGAAGCAGCGGATGTTAGATGAGCCAAAGGCATGAGACAGGTTGCCGAGAATGCGGCGATGAACTGCAAGCCCTTAATTCGGGCTTTGAGGGTGGAGGACAATCCCAGACATTCTCCTTATTGAGGGCGTTTATTGCGTCAGGTTAAATTGGTCTACGAGTGTGGCCAAAGGCGACGGCTAACAACCAGATACTGAACATGACAGCTTGGTTCGGCTTCTTTACACAGAATCTGGCTCACTTCTGATCTGGAGTGCTGGCTTAGCTCAAGGACTGAAAGGGGAAATGATACCTCCATTCGCTGAGGGAATTTGCACTCATGCCTGCGCGAAGTGCTTGTGCAACAACCTACAAGTATTCAACCAACTTGCACAGTCCCGGGTAAAGTCCAGCCAGGGCAGTTGGTGCAAGGGCATCAAGCCAGAGATCGGGTGTCTGCTTCAGAATAAGAAACCAGTATTGTAAGCTTTTGGTGACTCAGTGAAAACCAGTCATGCCCAAAATGAAGCGACTGGAGATGCAGTTAAAACAGTATGTTAGGAACATAATGCATGCGGAATCATTCATAGCCAAACTAGTGATACTCGCCATTATCGCCACAGTTCTACTGATCAGAAGAACAGATTCATTTGTTAACCCCCAGTTTTGGGCAGAAGATGGGCCTATATTTTTCTTGCAACAATACGAGAAGGGCTTATCTGCTATTGCGCAACCA
>JAYKHK010000139.1:0-4553 GCA_035284785.1 Cyanobacteriota bacterium
TCGTATTTCACACCGAGGTGGCGGCTGAGCTCGAGCGAGGAGATCCCGGTTTTGGCCTGACCGATCAGATAGAAGCCAAGGAACCAGGAGGTCAGCGGCAGTTTTGTGGCCTGCATGATCGTGCCAGCAGTGAGCGTGGCCTGATGGCCGCAGTTCCGACACTGATAACGCTTGAGTCGCCGGCCGTAGACGTGACTATGCTCACGGCAACTGCAGCGCGGGCAGCGAAAGCCATCAGGCCAGCGAGCCTTCTCCAGAGCGGCCTCACATTGCTCCTCGCTGCCATAGAGCCGCAGGAACTCAGGGAGGGAGAGGCCCTTCTGAAACTGAATGCCGCTGCGAGCCATGACCGCCTTGGTAGATATGTACCAGTCTACAAGGCCAAGGCTGTTGGGAGCGGAGTGAGCTGGGTAATCAAGAAACAACATTAACTATCCGTCTTAAGCGTACTCATTTGTCTTGCGCTGTAAATACCAGGTAAAAGTCCTCGCAATTGCCAATGCCCGGCTTCACGATCACCACCCAAGACGACTTGCCCGGTCCCGATGGCGATGCGCCTTACACGCTTTTTCTGAACGAAACCACCTATAGCAACACCCGCTTCCTGCGCACCACCGTGCTCTCTGCCAGGCCCGATCTCAAGACATACTCCTCCATTCGCTTCCAACAAGACCTCAAGCGCCACCCGGATGCTCTCGGACCCGGTCAGGAGTGGTGATTGAGATTCCCTTGCTGCCTTCGCGTGGGCGGGGTGGGGGGAAAGGGTTTGGGTGAAGCTATGGATCGTGACAGGGGCATTGAAATCCCCGATGGATGGATCAGACTCGATTCAACCCTGATAGCCCCATGACAAGAGGCGGTTGAAAGGGCGTGAGTTGCAGGGCTGTTGCTTCTAAAAAGGCCACCAGGATCGTCACTAGCAGGATGTAGTCACGCAGCGCTGGCTCCAAAGGGTTAAGCGTTGTGGTGGGCTGGGCAGCCAACACGGTGGCCAGGGGCTCCCATAGGGGGTTGGCCTTCGCAACGGCGTACACATCAGCAAGCCTGGCGCTATGGATTGGATCAGCCAATGTGGCGGATTCTGCTGAGTGGGCAAAAGCGTTGCGGAGTTTGCGCAGAACACTCAAAGCCTGTGCCACATCTGCATCGATCAAACCCAGGCGTTTGGCCAGGGCCGCCTTTGCACCCAGAGAGCCCAGTGGACGATCCGGCAAGAACAGGCCATCGCCCTTGCTGTCGTCCTCGGCCATGACGGCCTGCAGCAGGTGCTCCAAGGCGGTGTCCACCCGAGCGACACCCACCAGAACCGCACCTCTTCCCCGCTCTTCAAGCATTTGAAGAGCAATGGCGCGAGCTGCCTTGGGGGCAGAGAAGAGCTGGACTGCAGAGCTTTCAGATCCCATTGTTGGTGTCTCAGGCCCCTTTGCGGCTGGCTTGACCCTCCAACATGTCGTCGATGAATTCAGAGCAGGTGCTTCCGCTGCTGATCAGTAGGTGGTCTCTGGCCCGTGTGCAGGCCACGTAGAGCAGATGCCTCTCGGTGGCCACCACCTCATCAAGGTCACTGTCGTCAGTGATGGCCATGATCCTTGCTGCATTCGGGATCACGTCTTCATCGCAGGCCATCACGATGACGGCACGGAATTCCAGCCCTTTGGCCAGGTGCATGGTGGAGAGGGTGGCTTTACCGCCCAGGCGGATGGCGGAAGGCTTAAGTCGCTCGTACGGCAGCTCAGCCAGCTGTAGAGCAGCTTCGGCACGGGGGATCTCTGCTTCACTTCGCACGAAGATCCCGAACTCCCTGGGGAGGAGACCTTCGTTTCGCCGTTGCTCAATCCAGGCGGCCACCTGTTCACTTTCGCTTTCAGGGTCATCGCACAGGCTGAATTCGGGTTCTGCTCCGTTGATCACCGACACTGCCCCACGGCGGTCTTGGATATTGCCGTCCACGTCGCTGGATTCGGGATCGAGCAGACAATCGGCTTGCCGTCGGATCTGGTGGGAGGTGCGGTAGTTGATGCGCAGCGTGCGCGAGCGACCGCGGATGTCCACACCGTAATGAGCCCAGGAGAAGGGCTGTTGGAAGATGCGCTGACCCAGATCCCCCGCGAAGAAGAGTGCATCCGTGCCAGTTCCAGCCAGAGCCACGAGGAGACGGAGCTGACCAGCCGTGATGTCTTGGCATTCGTCCACCACGATGTGCTGATAGGGGCGGGCCCCGCTGCGGTGAAGCTGTTCTGCGGTGCGGTGAAACAACTGATGGTGCGTGATCTGGGCTGAGCCCTCCAGCACCTGAAGCACAGCCGAAAAGCCGTCCCAAAGCAACCGGCGTTTCGCTTCATTCAGCCGGCTCTTGCGGCCTAGACGGCGCACATCGCGATAGTTCTCCCAGTCGCGCAGACCAAAAGCATCCACGATCTCCCCAAACTCTTCAGCAACGAAAGCCAGGCCATAGGCGCGACTGATCTCTGATGGAGCATGTCGTTGAATCAATTCCTGGAGGGCATCAGATGTGATCAGCTGGGGCTTGCCAAGTTGGGCTGTATGCATCCGCTCGCCGAGATCCTGCATGGCAAGCACATCGATGCGCTCCACCAAGCTGGGTTCGCCTTGAACGAGGCGATGGAGCTTGTCTTGGAGCAGCGCCGCCAGCGGAGCAGAGAAGGTGGTGAGCAACACGCGAGCATCCGGGTTGCTGCGCGCGAGGTGAACGGCCCGATGCAAGGCCACAACGGTTTTGCCTGTACCGGCCGAACCCTGCACGCGGGTGGGGCCTTTGAACGAGCAGCTCACCAAGTCGGATTGGTTGGGGTGGAGGAAGACAATCCAACGCTCCCAGGGGTAATCCAAGGCCCGTGCCAGTTCCTCGGCGCCCGTAAGCACCCGGAAGCGGCGCTGGGCATCGGGGTGTTCGTAAGGACTGCCCTGATCGGGCGGACGAACCTCCGGTTTGGCTGGCGTGGTTCCAGTCGCTAGATCGATGATTGCTTCTGCTGCCTCTCCAGGCAGGTGCGTGGCGATTACCAGCAGCATGTCGTCATCGGCTGTGCGCACATCCGGGATCCACTCGGCAGGAACGCCGTAGCCGAGCAGATCGGCCTCCGTGAGATTGGAGAGAGGCTGATTTGGCTCCGAGGAGGCAGCTGCTTTAATGGGGACGTGGAGAGGGATCTGGATTTCACGAACCGTTTCGCGGATCTCCACGATCTGAGCGGCACCAGTAACGGGATGGGTTTCGATCTTGCGCCGTGAGGCCCAGTCATAAGCGGGATCGTGATGTGCCACGTAGCAGAGCATCACGCTGCTGTCGACCCGATGGAAGATCAACCTGATGTCACGGCTGGCACGGGCAGACCAGAAGTTTTTGTCTTTGATGTTATCAAGCCGGTGGCATTGCAGACCAGGGCTGGCAGGATTGATCTGCAATTCAAACGCGGCGAGCTTTGCAGCCTTTTGCTCTTCACTATTGAGTTTATCCAGACTGGTTTGGAATGAATCTGCAAGGAAGAACTTCATGGCGATTCAGTGATTGAGTTGTTCAATCCGATGGATCAAGGTCTGTGCTTGATCGCACCAGTGTCCACGATCGAGGCCAAGAACGTCAGGCTCATCGTCGTAGCGAAATTGAACGGCATAGACCGTGAAGGCACGCCAGGGCAGCAGCTCACCCACATCCACACCGGCCGATTCAAGAAGGAGAAGGAGCCGGGCGATGTCATGGCTGCGAGGCACTGGCAGGCCGAGGGTGCTCAACCAAGCCTTAAGCAGCTTTTCGATGCATTGCTGCATCGCCCAGCCCCAACTGGCTTCCTCCACAGCAGGATCCACAAGCCTTCGGGCCATCGCCAGGTCTCGTTTGGAGACCCTTAGCAGCCGCAGAGCTTCAGGAGGGGTCATGGAGCAAGACACCCTCGCTGAAGGCTTGATGCACCACCGAACCAGGCATGAGGGCCCGCCGAGCCGCCTCGCTTCGGGAATGGAGCAAGAGATCAACAGAGACATCCGGCCGTGCGACTTCACCCCAGAGCTGATTGAGCAGGGAAAACCTGTCTTGCTCAGCCAGCCAGCCATCGGGCGCTGTGATAAGCAAGTCGATATCGGAATCGGGCCTGGCATCTCCCCTGGCACGGGAGCCAAAGAGGAGCACCTCCGCTCCAGGAATGAGCTGGCGAATGGAGGTGGCCATGGCCCGCTCCAGCAGGTGATCGGAGGTTAGGGTGTTCATGACGGCACCTTAAAGACCTTCATCACCTCATCTCCCAGATGGTTAATCACCTTCACGGCGATGCGACCTGTTGAAGGCTTGGGAAACGGAACGGAGATGTCGCTGTTAAGAGATTCCCAGGCTTCTTGGTCGATCTCAGCCTTGAGCGAGGTTTTGAGGCTCTTGTAGGGATCGTTCTGGCCAAGGAAGTAGGCCTGGCGTACAAAGAAGCTCTCGCCGTTGTAGTCGCTGTCGATGAACCAGCAGGCGATGTTGTCGGGCTCGTCGCTACGGACTTCGCCGGTGGAGGGGTCGAACACGTCGACGCCATTGATCTTCACCTGGATCT
>JAYKHK010000140.1:0-3530 GCA_035284785.1 Cyanobacteriota bacterium
TCGATGTGCCTGGGCTGTGTGACTTGGTCTGGGGTCAGACGGCTCGTTTGCGGGGCAAGCGATCAGGATGCGCGATCCATAGGCTTTGATGAAGGTGTGAAGGCCACTGATTGGGTGGCTCAACTTCGCAGCAGGGGGGACTGATTTACAACGGACGGGTTTCAACCGCTAGCGGCGGCGCCGCCCCCTGACCCTCAGAGCGGCTGTCATGCTGAACACCGATCTCCCCACCAACCATCGTGTCTGTGCTCGGCCGTCAAGCCATCCTCCAGGCGATCGAGCAGGGGCAGATCACGATCACGCCCTTCTCGCCAGAGCTGGTGGGCCCCGCATCGTTGGATCTCAGCCTGGCCAGCACGTTTCGGGTGTTCCGCAAGGTGCATCAAGTGATCGAGGTGCGGGAGGAGACCGACTACCGAGCCTTCACCGACAAGATCACGATCGCTGAGGGACAACACATTTTGATCATGCCGGGCGAAACGGTGTTGGGCATCACGCGCGAGCGGCTGCGCTTGGGGCCTGGCCTGTGCGGTTGGCTGGAGGGTCGCAGCCGCTTTGCGCGCTTGGGGTTGATGGTGCACATCAGCGCCCCCTTCATGGGCCCGGGCATCGACAGCCAGCAAGTGCTTGAGATGAGCAATTTCGGCCCCGCTCCCTTGGCGGTCACTCCCGGCCTGGCCGTCTGTCAGTTTGTGTTTCAAAAACTGGAGGGCAGTGAGCACTACGAGGGGCGCTTTGCCGGGCAAACGGAGGAGACGTTTTAGGGAGTGTTTCCTCTGGCACCACTTCTGGTGAATGGTGGGTCTGGACACGGTCTGATCCCACAGGTTGGTTGCGGCCAGCCTGACTAGCCTGGGGTGTTGCCAAGAGCTGTTGCCCAACCACCTCTTTCGCCTCGCCTTGCTTGGCGGCCTGGCCTGTCTCAGCGCTCTCCCCAGCGGCTCTTTGGCTGCTTCGCCCACCGCTGCTGCCAAGCCTGCCGCCAGTCCGTTGAGCCGGCTCGGCCCTTTGCCCTTGGAGAACGGCTACCCCACTTCAGCCACCAGCCAGAGGCTCTACGACGAGCTCGACTTCCAACGGGCTACCCAGGCCTACCTGTGGGCCCTGCCGGCGGTGGGATTCAAGGCCCTCTACGACGCCCAGGCCAAAACACTCGGGGTGCGCAACGGCGAGGTGTTGCTTTACCGCAACCTGCAAGACAAGGCGGGGATGCTCACCCCCAACATCACGACCCTCTATGCCTTCAGCTTCTGGGATCTAGCGGCCCAGGGGCCTTTGGTGGTAGAGGTGCCCGCCGGGCTCACCGCCGGTGGCGTGCTCGACATCTGGCAGCAACCCATCACCGACATGGGCCAGACGGGGCCCGACAAGGGCGCTGGCGGCAAGTATCTGATCCTGCCGCCAGGCGCGCCGGAGGTGGTGGCCCCGGGCTACGGGATCGTGCGCGCCACCAGCAACCAGGTGTGGTTTGGCACCCGGGGCCTGGCGCCCGACAAGGCCGTGGCGGAAGCCACCGTGCGCCAACACCGCCTTTATGGCTGGAACCAGCGTGCCAATCCGCCGGCCACCCGCTACAGCGAGGTGGGCGGCCGCCCCTGGCAATCGGCCCAGCCCGCCGATCTGAGCTACTGGCGCCTGCTGAGCGAGCTTTACAGCAATGAGCCGGTGGCACCGCGCGATCGGATGGTTTTTGGGATGCTGGCGCCCCTGGGCATCAGCCCCGGCCAGCCCTTCAAGCCTGATGCCCGCCAGGCCAAGCTCCTTGGCGAGGCGGCCCAGTTGGGGGATCTGATGGCCCGCACCATCGCTTACGACAAGCGCACGCCCGGCGCCACGGTCTACCCCGGCAAGCACTGGGAGTACGCCGTGCTGTTTGATCTCGATCAGGAATCGCCCGACAAGCGCCGCGTGCAGCTCGACGAGCGCAGCTCCTGGTTCTATGAGGCGATCGGCATGTCGGTGGGGATGCAGGGGCGAGTGGTGGGCTTCGGCCAGGTGTATCTGGAGGCCTCCAAAGATGCCAAAGGCCACTGGCTTGATGGCGGCCGCGCCTACCGCCTGCGGGTGCCCGCCAGCCCGCCGGTGAAGCAGTTCTGGTCGATCACCCTCTACAACAACCTCAGCCGCGGTCCATTGATCACCCCCCAGGGCGCCGCCGACCTGAGCTCCCGCAAACCGGATCTGATCACCAATGCCGATGGCTCGGTGGATGTCAGCTTCGGCCCGGTGAAGCCCAAGGGCGCCACCAACTGGATCCAAACGCTTCCGGGCAAGGGCTGGTTTGCCTACTTCCGCTTCTACGCCCCCACCGAGCCCTACTTCGCCAAAACCTGGCAGCTCAATGATATTGAGCCTCTGGGGCCCTGAAGCTACTGCTCTGGCTTCAAGCTGGCTGGCGTCGCGACAGCTTGATAAATCGTGGCCCAGGCCCGCACCGTGTTGTCGCCGATGCGGTAGCGCAGCAGGTTGCCCTGTTCGCTGGTGAAGGAGAGGCTCACCGTGCCGGGGGTGGCGCTGCGCAGCGCCGCGGCGAGCGCGTCATCGACAGGAAAGCGGTTGTTTTCTCCTTGGAGGGCAATGGAGCGCTCGCCCAGATGGAGGGTGGCTTGCTGAATGGGGAGGCTGGCGTAGCTGAGCTCCAGCTTGGCGGTGTAGGCCTGCAGCCAGATGGCCGGGCGCCCCCAGAGGCTCACCAGGCCCACCTCCCGATTGACCAGGGCCTGTCGTTGCACATCCCGATCAAACACCCCAACAAAATCTCCCTCAAAGCGGTCGCGCACCACCACCGGCACCGACCAGGGCACCCCATCGCCCAGGCGCCAGTTTTCTGCGTTGACACTCGGCAGGCTGCTCGCCAGCTGGGGGGGCACCGGATCGGCCGCCACGCTGCCGGGTGTGGGCGCGGGGCGCTGTTGCCCGGGGGGCAGGGGCCCGTTTTTGCTCCTGAGCGGCAGGCTGTTGATCGTTTGCAGGGCGCGAACGGTGGCTTCCCCGATGGGAAGGCTCACGGTTTCGGCGCCGCCGCCCAGGGTGAGCCGCACCCACATCGGCGGCGGCGGCGTGGCGGCTTGGGCGAGCGCTTCGGCCAGCGGGGCGGAGAGGCGGAAGCGGCTGTCGCTCCCCTCCAGTCGCTCCACCCGATTCCCCACCCTCACCTCCAAGGCGTCCACCCGAAACAGGGGTTGCAGGTTTTCACAGATCGGCGTGAGCAGGATGCGCACGCAGCGCGTCACGTTGCGCTGGCCATAGATCACCACCTCGCGCCGGCCCCAACGGCTGAGCATGCCCAGCCTGTCGGCCTTCTTGCCGGCCCCGAGCCGGCCAAAGCTCATGTCGACGCCGTGGCGATCAAACACCGCCCAGCCCTCATCCCCCTGCTCCGGCACATCCAACACGGGCTTCGACCAGGGAAGGCGCTTGTCTGTCACCCAAGGCTCCAGCTCCGAGGGGGCGAGGGCTTCCTGGCCCAAGGCTGGCGCCAACCCTGCAGCGAAGACCAGCAGCAGGCCCCAACAGGCTGGCGCCGCGCC
>JAYKHK010000141.1:0-10037 GCA_035284785.1 Cyanobacteriota bacterium
GGGTGATCCCGGCGTGATCGCCAACAACTACATCGACTACGCCATCAACGCTCTCGTTTGAGCCCCTGGCCGTTGATGCTTCACTTCAGCCCCCCCTCCGGGGGGGCTTTTTTTTGCTTCCGTGGGACGAGGCCGATGGCAAGATCATGGGAGCCATCAGCTGACTCAGTGTTTGCGACCCACCATGTCAGGTGTGCTTGAGAACGATCCCCCCCTCACCGCAGCCGGTGAGCCCATCACCGAAGCGGAAGCCCACAGGCGCCTTCGCAGCTCTGACCCCTCGCTCCAGTACTACGCGGCCTGGTGGCTCGGCAAGATGCGCAGCCAGCATCCCGAAACCGTCCCCCTGCTGCTGGCCGCCCTGCAACACCGCCAACCAAGGGAGGTCGGCGCTGGCGTCGAGCGCAACGCTGTGGCGCGCAATGCGGCCCGGGCGCTTGGCAAAGTGGGGGATCAGAGGGCAGTGGCTGAGCTTCTGGCGGCCTTGGCCGATGAAGATGACGGACTGCGGGAGGCAGCCGCTCGGGCACTTGGAGAACTAGGGGCTGCGGAGGCTGTGCTGCCCCTCTGCGAGCGTCTGGCCTCTGGTGTGCAAGGGGCGGGAGCCTGTCAACCCAACAGCCCCAAGCTGCAGGAACCCTGCGAAGCCCTGATCGAAGCTCTCGGAGAGATTGGCGTCGCCGAAGCGGCGGTGATCGGCACCATTCAACCCTTCATCGAGCACGATCGGCCCCTGATTCGCAGCGCCGCCGCTCGGGCTTTGCTCCAGCTCACGGGTGATCCAGCCTGGGGCGAGCATCTTCTCCATTTGCTGGAGCATCCTCAGTTGCAGGTGCGCCGTGCCGCCTTGATGGATCTGGGGGCTGTGGGGTGGCGCCAAGCCCTAGACCCCATTCGCCGCACCCATGCTGAAAACAGCCTCAAACTGATCGCCCTGCGGGGCCTGGTGGAACGGGGCAACGGCGAACCCTCCACAGAGGCGCTCCTGGAGGCCATGGATGAGCTCCTCTGACCCTTTCACCCCGCTGATCGCGGCTGTTGAGCAAGCCGATTCAGCGGCCCTTCTCTTTCAGGCAACTCGGGAGCTCGCCGGCGCCCTAGCAGGCCAAAGCAGAGATCCAATGCAAGGGCCTCCCCCTGAGGCTGCGCTGTCCTGCCTGGTCCGCATTCTTGGCTTCAATAACCCTGGTGCGGCCGTTGCGGCTGTTGAGGGGTTGATCGCTAGTGGTCCTGCCGCTGTCTCTCCCCTTCTGGAGGGCCTTGATGGCCAAAATTATGGGGCGCGGGCATGGGCCGTCAGGGCTCTGGCTGGGATAGGGGACGTGCGGGGGTTGGAGCTGCTGGAGCAGGCCCTCTCGGATGACATTGGCCCAAGTGTGCGTCGGGCAGCTGCCATTGGCCTAGGGACTTTGCGATTAGGGGATCTGGCGCTTCCAGAGCGGCATGCCATTGAGGAACGCGCTTTGGCAGCCTTAGAGCGTGGGCGCCTCGACGGCGAATGGGTTGTGCGTTATGCCGTGGCCACAGCCATGGAAAAACTGGCTCTGCGTCTTCAGGAGTTGGAAGAGGGTCGAGCGCGGGTGGTGGCAAGCCTCTGCAGCCTTGCTGAACACTCCAGTGAAGAAGTGCCGGTCGTGCGTCTACGCGCCAAGCTAGCCCTGTCGCGCCTGCCCTCCCCATGAGCCGCCCAAGTCAGGATTTCGATGCCGCCGGCAAAATCAAGGTGTTGTTCGTTTGTCTGGGAAACATCTGCCGTTCGGCTGCAGCGGAAGGCTGCTTCCTGCATCTGATTGCCCGCGAGCACCTGGAGGAATCCTTTGTGGTGGATTCGGCGGGAACAGGCGACTGGCATGTGGGCAAGCCAGCAGACCAGCGGATGCAGCAGGCAGCGGCTCGCCGAGGCATCTTGCTGACAAGTCGGGCTCGCCAGATCTGCCCGGATGATCTCCAGAACTTTGATCAC
The DNA here is from genome assembly GCA_035284785.1 of Cyanobacteriota bacterium. Taxonomy (GTDB): domain Bacteria; phylum Cyanobacteriota; class Cyanobacteriia; order PCC-6307; family Cyanobiaceae; genus Cyanobium. The sequence goes on from JAYKHK010000141.1 coordinate 1,964, forward strand.
ATTCTCACCATGGATCGTCAAAATCTGGCCGCTGTGCAGCGCTTAGCTGGTCGCAATCTTGCAAGGGCCAACATCGAGCCCGTGACTCGCTACTGCCGAAGCTTCCAGCTTGAGGAGGTGGCGGATCCCTACTACGGCGGTCCTGAAGGGTTTGAGCACGTTCTCGATGTTTTGCAAGATGCTTGCGAGGGGTTGCTCGAAACCCTGGCGACCGCCGCAGACGGAATCAATCACAGGGCAGGTTGACCTTCGGAAGGGGGGGGTCAGGCCATGCTTCCTCAGGCACCTTGGATCGGAACGCATCGACCATGGCTTCAATCACCGCTTCAATCTCCATCCCGTCGGTGACCAGCTCCAAAGCGTCTGGTGCCTGCATGAGGGGGGCCAGACTTCGCGTCGAATCTTTCTCATCGCGCTCAGCAATTTGACGCTCGAGCTCTGCCAGCTCAGGCACCTCAAAGCCCCGCTGCTGAAGATCACGGGCCCGTCTCCTGGCCCTTTCGGCCACACTGGCGGTGAGGAAAATCTTGCACTCCGCATCGGGAAACACTGCGGTGCCCGTATCACGGCCCTCCGCGACCAGCCCGCCACGCTCACCCAGGCGCTGTTGGAGGCTGGTGAGGCTTTGCCTGACACAGGGATGGGCCGCAACGGTGGACACCACAGCCGTCACCTCCGGGCTGCGGATGGCTGTGGTGACATCCTGCCCATTCACCTTGATTCGCAAGTGACCTGCATCGGTGGGGCTGAGATCCAGATCCAGCCCCGCAAGAAGGGGAGTCACTGCCAAGGGGTCGGCCGGATTGGCACCCTGCTGCAACACCCACCAGCTCAAGGCTCTGTACATCGCTCCGGTGTCGAGATAGGTGAGTCCGAGGCGATGGGCAAAGGCCCGGGTCACCGTGCTTTTGCCAGCTCCTGCGGGACCATCAATGGCAACAATTGGCGCTCGGGGCATCAGGAAGAGGTGGTCGATCAGGCGGGTGGAACCGCAACGCACGGCAGCAGCCAACAGGGCCAGGCCCTCCACCCGTTCCAGGGGCCTCAGCGTATGCGCTTCCACCAACGCCACATACTCAGGTAACAAGTTGTGGAGACGGAGACGATCCTCCAGACCCCGTAGAAGCGGTATGGAGCAGTCTCCATGTTTGGCGCCGGCGGCCGCTGCGACCAAAGCTGCTGGGAGCTGGCTCGCCCGCTGCAGTTCCTCCGAGCCGAGGTAGCCATTTCGGGAGCTGAGCGCCAAACCATCAAATTGGCGCACCGTGGCCATGCCTTCTACACAAGTCGGCAAACCCAGATCCGAGACCACCTGTCGCAGCACAACCAACTGCTGCCAATCCTTTTCGCCCAAAAAGAGCCGATCTGGACGCACCATCGCCAGCAGCCTGGTGACCACTGTGGCAACCCCTTCAAAGTGGCCCGGTCGATGGGGAGCGCAGAGGGAGAGGAGAAGGCGGGCTGGTGGCACAACATGGGTCACCCCCTCTTCCCCATAGGGGTAGATCTCCTCAAGAGAAGGAGCAAACACAGCGTGGGCACCTGCTTCGCAGGCCAAAACCCCGTCTTCCTCAAGTCTGCGCGGGTAGCGATCAAAGTCCTCGCCTGCCGAAAATTGGAGCGGATTGACAAAGATGCTCACCAACACTCGAGGCGCGCCCCACCAGCGAGGTTTAGCCGCCCGCCGAATGAGTTGGAGGTGGCCAGCATGGAGAGCTCCCATGGTGGGCACAAAGTGCAGCCCTTGTTGGGGGAATGATCTGCGCCAATTGGCGAGATCGCGCTGGGTCCTGAGAAACAGCACGGTGGAAACGGGCTACAACAAAAAATCCTCCCAGCCCGCGGGCCAGGAGGAAGGATTACTTAGCCTCAGAGGGCTCAATCGATCACTTCAAGGCGGACATCTGCCACGCCACTGGCGGTGAGACCTAGGACCTGGGCTGCACCGTGAGCCAAATCGATGATACGTCCCCCAGAAAAGGGACCGCGGTCATTAATGCGCACAACAGCAGTGCGGCCGTTGTAGAGGTTGGTGACCCGGACCTTCGTTCCGAAGGGGAGATAGCGGTGAGCCGCGGTCAATGTGCCAGGGCGGAAAACCTCACCACTGGCTGTGCGGTTACCAAAGAATCCTGGACCATACCAACTGGCCTGGCCAACCTGAACACTTCGCGCTGAAGCAATTTGCTGTCCCTGGGCGAGGGGCACAGGAGGTGTCAGCTTGATGAAGTTGTTTTCCCAGCGGGAAGGGGCACCTGCTTCGCGAATCGAGAGGGTGCCAAAACTTGGAGAGGAGACAGCAGCGGAGTGGGCCGGAGTGAAGGCAGCACCGGCAATCAGGAGGGCAGCAGAGCCGAGAAGATGGAGTGCACGCATGGCAATCGGAATTGTCAAGGAGGGCATTCCTGAAGATCAGGAGTGACATGTCTTCTCGCAGAGGGAAAGAATGCAATCAAACTTTCTCGCTGTTGTGAGTAGACCCCTTGGCGAATTCCTCTCGAAGAATAACGACGAAGCAAAGGTACAGGCTTTCTCAAGCTCGAAACAGCCTCGAACGCGCCCCGCAGACTCATCAGAATTTTTCATCTTTAAGCTTTCGTCCAGTTTTCTTGGGGGTTCAAGACCCCTGCGACTTGGCATGAGTGATCAGGAAATCTGATTTCATTCATCAGTGCCACTGATCGCAGCATGTGCCGATCCCGCTGGCGTCCACTTTCAAGGGGGCGGGTAGGGGTTGGGACGGGCTGGGCTCATGCCATTGGAAGATCGAGGCAGTTGAGCTGAAGCCATGGACTACCGCAGCGCAGGCGTGGATGTGATGGCTGGCCGGGCGTTCATCGATCGCATTCGCAGCAGTGTGGACTCCACCCGCAGGCCAGAAGTTCTCGGCGGGGTGGGAGGCTTCGCTGGACTGTGCCGTCTGCCCCATGGCCTGCGTCGGCCCCTCTTGGTGGCTGGCAGCGATGGGGTGGGCACAAAGCTGGAACTCGCCCAGCGCTTGCAGCGTCACCACGGCATCGGCATTGACTTGGTGGCCATGTGCGTGAACGACGTCATCACCTGTGGCGCCGAACCTCTTTTTTTCCTGGATTACATCGCAACAGGCAGGCTCACACCAGAAACCCTCGCCGACGTCGTTGAAGGCATCGCCCAGGGTTGCCGCCTCAGCGGCTGTGCTCTCCTCGGGGGGGAAACGGCAGAGATGCCTGGCTTTTATGCGCCTGGTCAGTACGACCTCGCTGGATTTTGCGTTGGGGTAGTGGATGAAGATCGCCTGATCGATGGGCGGGAGGTGCAGATTGGGGATCGGGTTGTGGGCGTGGCCAGCAGTGGGGTTCACAGCAACGGCTTCAGCCTGGTGCGGCGCATCCTTGAAGAACGGCAAGTGCCGCTGGAGGCCCGCCTGGGAGAGGGCGAATCTCCGTTGCTGGTTGAGCTCCTGACCCCGACACTGCTCTACAGCGATCTTGTGAAGGCCCTCTTTGCAGCTGGGCTAGCCCCCCATGCCATGGCCCACATCACCGGGGGAGGCCTGCCCGAAAACTTGCCTCGCTGCCTCCCGGAGGGTGCCCAAGCCGTGGTCGATCCCAACGCTTGGGAGCGCCCTGCCTTGTTTCGCTGGCTTCAAGAGCAAGGCCAGGTGCCGGAATCTGATCTCTGGCACACCTTCAATTTGGGTGTGGGGTTTTGTCTTGTTGTTGGGGCACACCAGGCGGCAGCGGTGATGGAGGTCTGCCAGAGCTGTGGGCACAGGGCTTGGGAGATCGGCCGCATCGAGGCGAGCGGGCCGTCAGGCCAGGGCGTTGTTGGCTTGCCCGTCGCACCGACTGCATCGCCTTAAACCGAGGGAGCCCAACAACTCAACACATTCGTAACCACGAGGTATTTCCCCCTATGGTGATGAAGCGCGTCTCACAAGACCGCTGCATTGGCCAACGCAACACAGTTCATACCGTCATGTTGAATACCGCCACTCGTATCACGCGGCGCCGCAGCTCCGCCGGCCCAACCCCGCCGCAACGACCCCAGCAGCCCCGACCCCGACCAAGGGATCCAGTGGCACGCCAGACAGGACAAGCAGGCGGGCAACGTCCCACTTTTTTGACGCTCCGCGACCACGGCAAGGTTTATGTGGCCGATCTGCCGCGTCTCTCGGATGGGCAGCTCATTCAAATTTTTAAGGAAGCCGAAAGTGTCCTGGAGAGCTTGAATCGCCGCCTGGCCGAACTCGATGCCCAAGGCTTTCTGAACCAGGCCGATCAAGACACTCGCATCCGGGCAACAACCAAACGGGATGTGACCGAGCGCTTTCTCAACGCGATTGGGCAGGAGCAAGAACTCAGGCGCAGCAATCCTGCTCTCCGTGCCGCCGCCGGAGAATCCTTGGCGCGAGCATTCTTGGAATTGGCCCGTCATCGCCTGCCTGGCTCCACCTTTGATTCCCTCCTGCAGGAAGCATTGGCGGCCTGTGGACCCAGCGAGCAACCAGGGCTCGAACCCTCAAGCGACGATCCTGAGATGCTCCGTCTGCTTCAAGGCTCCCAAAACGAGGAAGACCCAGAACAGGTGGCGATGAGTTTGCCTGTGGTCATCTCTAACGAGAGCTAATTACAGCCCTCAAGCGCTCTGAAAAGGATTGGCGGGCATCCTGGCCGTGTTGGTGAGAGCCAGGGCATCTAGCTCAGCTCTCTCCTCACTGGATAGCTGCCAACCCATGGCGCCAGCCGCGACATCCACCTGCTCGATTCGCCTGAGTCCTGGGATGGGCATGGCTCCATGGGCCCGACACCAATTCAGGGCAACGGCCGCTGCAGGCACCTGCCGAGCCGCTGCAACGCGCAATAGCCCCTGGCGCACCACCTCGGCCCCCCGTTCGAGTCGAGCAAAGAGCAGGCTTCGGGGGCCGGAAGGCCGCGGCGAAGGCTTCCCGTCGACCGGGGCCAACCAACCCAGGGCCAAAGGGCTGTAAGCAATCAGCGTCACCCCGAGTTCACGGCACACCTCAGCCACGCCTCCGGGGAGGGCAGGCTCTGGGGAAAGGAGGGAGAACTGAACCTGAAGACTGGCCAGGTTGACACCGCGCCCGGCCAAGTGGCCATGCACCCGACGCAGCCGCTTCGGACCAAAGTTGGAGACTCCCAACTCCGGCACCTTGCCTGCCAGCACCAAATCAGCCAATCCATCCAGAAGGGGCCCTTCTTGCCATGGGGCGTAGCGGGCGGTGCTCCAATGCAGCTGGACACGATCCAACTTGCCTTTCAGCCTTTCACAGGAAGCGGCAAACGCACGGTCGAACCCATGGCGGCCAAGACGCCATGGAAAGGGAGCCAACTTGGTGGCCAACCTGAGCGGCTGCCGACGAGCGGGCGGCAGAGCCGCACACCAGCTGCCAAGCAGGGTCTCGCTGCGACCTGAGAAGCGACCTGTGCCGTAGGAATCTGCCGTGTCAAAGAAATGGAAGCCCCTTTCGACGGCCCGCTGGAACGCAGCGGCAAGTTGAGCGTCCTGATCGGGGTCGTACCCCCAGAGAAATTGATTTCCCCAGGCCCAGGTGCCCACGCCAATGGAGGGTGGATCTGAGGGAGGAGAGGACATCCGGCGCTGTGGGGCTGAACGGGCCATGATGCAATCTTCACTGCCAGTGTGGTCTGTGGCCACGGCCTCCACTCCCCCTTCCGGCGACCCCCCACCAACCGGGAGAGATCCTGTCCAGGCCAGGGAGCAGATTCCCTCAGACACCAGTCGAGAGCCTGTGTTGTGCAGCCATTGCGGGCGAACGGCCAATAACGGAATCGTCTGCCAGGGAATCTGCGTAGCCGACTCCGGCTACTGATGAAACGAATGTTGCGGGGTATGCAGTTTGATGGCGATGTGCCCCAGAGATCCGGCAAAGCTTAAGATTTGCTTTAGGGTCCACGCAATTGAAGGCGAGACGTCGTGACCCACCCCAGCTCTCTGCTGATCGCCATGGCCCTCTTCGGGCTGATGGTGGTTGAGATTGCAACGCGTCTCCACGCCACAGCTTGAGCCAACGCCTCAAGGGCAGCCAAAGCTTCAAAAGGCAAAAGCCCTGCGCCGAATGACGGCTTTCCCCATCCAAAGTCCTGGGTTTCGTCCTACAAAGAGTCGGTGCTGCTTGCAGATTTGGTGAAGGTCTTCCACCACAACAACGAGCACTTGATCTGCCTCTCCTCCGAGGAGGCCGCCCTGCTGCTGGATCTCTGTCATGCAGGCGTGATTTCGGACCATCTCTCGCCGGCAAGGAGCCGCCGCAAACGACTGGAGAGCCTGGTGGGCGATCTTCAAGCGGCTCTGCACGGCCCAGCCCAAGCCTTCTGGCGGACGTTCGCCAAGCCCGGTCAAGCCAGGTGAGAGCTGATCTGTCTCTGTTCAAGGCGGCACCCAGATTCGAACTGGGGATAAAGGATTTGCAATCCTCTGCCTTACCACTTGGCCATGCCGCCACGGGAGAAGCTCCCTGAGGTGGATCGTATCAGCCACGGCACACCTCACCGTTTGTTGGTGCTTAGCAATGGCCACGGCGAAGATTTGATTGCGCTGCGGGTCTGCGAGGCCTTGCGTCGCCTTCGGCCGGAACTGCCCCTGGCTGTGCTCCCGCTTGTGGGCGAAGGAGGTGCCTTTGCTGCTGCCCCCCAGGAGCTCGCATTGGAGCGGCTCGGGCCTTGCCTCCCCTTGCCCAGTGGCGGATTCAGCAACCAGAGCGTTCGAGGATTGCTGCAGGACGTGGCAGCGGGGTTACCTCGCACGACGTGGCAGCAACTGCAGGTGGTGCGTCGCTGGGCAGCTTCGGGCCAGCCCATCTTGGCGATCGGGGATCTGCTCCCCCTGGCCATGGCCTGGCTGGGCGGCGGCCCCTATGGCTTCATCGGCACTCCCAAAAGTGACTACACCTGGAGAAGCCCCTCCCCGGCAGGGTGGCCTCCATCCCCTTTGGCTGATGGCTACCACCGATGCAAAGGCAGTGAATGGGATCCCTGGGAGTGGGCGTTGATGGCCCATCGCCATTGCCGGTTGGTGGCGGTGCGCGATGCGCTCACAGCCAGGGGATTGCAGAGCCACCACATCGGAGCTCTAGCTCCCGGCAACCCGATGATGGATGGCTTCGAGGCGAAGGAGCTGCCCCCTTCCCTGCGCACTGAACGAAGAGTGCTGCTGTTGCCGGGCAGCCGTCTTCCAGAGGCCCTGGGCAACTTCAAGCGGCTCCTGAGCGGTCTCCCCCATCCCAGCCAATGCGACTGCCTAGGAGGCGTCTCCGTGCTGGTGCCCATCAGCGAGGGACTGAATCGCTCTTCTGCAGTGGCTGCAGTCATGGCGGAGGCACACTTTGAACCGGTGCCACCACCACCCCTTAGCGAAGCCGAAGGCTGCTGGAGCAGAGGCTCTCTGCGGCTCCTCATTGGGGTCGGCCGCTTTGCCAGCTGGGCCCCCTGGGCTGAGGTGGGCTTGGCCACTGCCGGAACCGCTACGGAGCAATTGGTTGGCCTCGGGTTGCCCGCCCTGTCCCTCCCCGGGGCTGGACCGCAATTCACGGTGGGGTTCGCCCGACGGCAGAGCCGGCTGCTGGGAGGCGCCGTTGAACCTTGCAAAACCGCAGGGCGAATGCAGATGCGACTGATCGAGCTGCTTGAAAACGCCAGCGCCAGACGCTGGCTGGGCAGGAAGGGGAAGCAGCGCATGGGCCCAGCCGGGGGCAGCGAGGCTTTGGCACACCTGATCGTGGATCGCCTATTGGAGGCCGAACCTCCCTCCTCCGCCAGCCGCGCAGGATGATGCCGTTACCTTTCTCGGCATGGTGATGGCTGCGATTCCCGATCGGCAATACAACGTTGCCTGCGGGCATCTGGCGAGCTGGTTGGGCATCAGCCTGGCCTCCGCCCGGCGTCGAGTCGATATAAAGGCGGCCCAACTGGGACTCAGCGATACGGCCGCACGCATCGCATTGGCCGAACAAATTCTGGCGGAAGCCAAGGCCTCCGGCATCGACACCCAGGCCCTGCTGGATGCCCAGCTCGCTGCCCTCAGCAGCGAGGAAAACTTCATGACAGAGGACTAG
>JAYKHK010000142.1:0-39476 GCA_035284785.1 Cyanobacteriota bacterium
CCTCTGACACCATCGCCGCCATTGCCACTGCCGTTGCTCCGGGCCAGGGCAGCGTCGCGATCGTGCGTCTCTCCGGCCCTCGGGCGGAAGCCATCGGCCGCCAGCTTTTCCAGGCCCCGGGCCAGCAGGTGTGGGAGAGCCATCGGGTGCTCTACGGCCACGTGGTGGATCCCACCACGGGGGAGCGGGTGGATGAGGCGCTCCTGTTGCTGATGCGCGCCCCCCGCAGCTTCACGCGGGAAGACGTGGTGGAGCTGCACTGCCACGGCGGCCTGGTGGTGGTGCGCCGGGTGATGGAGCTGGTGCTCGGCGCTGGCGCTCGACCCGCTGAGGCTGGGGAGTTCAGCCTGAGGGCCGTGCTCAGCGGGCGCCTTGATCTCACCCGCGCCGAGGCCATCGGCCAACTGGTGGCGGCCCGCAGTCGCAGGGCCGCCCAACTCGCAATGGCTGGGTTGGCTGGTGGACTGCAGCTCCGCATCAGCAGTCTGCGCTCCACCCTGCTCGATCAACTCAGCGAGCTGGAGGCGCGCCTCGACTTCGAAGACGACCTGCCGCCCTTGGATACCGCCGCCGTGACCGAGGCGCTGCGGCAGGCGCAGGCCGCTCTCAGCCAATGGGTGGCGGACTCCCGGCAGGGCGAACTCCTGCGGGAGGGGTTGCGGGTGGCCATTGTGGGCCGGCCCAACGTGGGCAAGAGCAGCCTCCTCAACCTCCTCAGCCAACGGGATCGGGCCATCGTCACCGAGCTGCCTGGCACCACCCGCGATTTGCTGGAGAGCGAGCTGGTGCTGGATGGTGTGCCTCTCACCCTCCTCGACACGGCTGGCATTCGCCCCACGGCTGATCCGGTGGAGCAGCTGGGCATCGCCCGCAGCCAGGCCGCCCTCGCCAGCGCCGATGTGGTGCTCCTGCTGTTTGATCTGAGCGAAGGTTGGACCCAGGCCGACCAGGCATTGAGGGATCAGGTGCCTGGCGGCGTGCCCCTGCTGGTGGTGGGCAACAAGTGCGATCGCCTGCCCGCAGGCGGCCCCATCGACCCCGCGGAGGTGAGCCTCTGCGCCCTTAGCGGCGAAGGGCGCCAAGAGCTGGCCGTCGCCCTGCTCGAGCGCTGCGGTGCTGCCGGGCTCCAGGGGCTGGAGGTGGCCCTCAACGGCCGCCAGCGGCAGTTGGCCGCCGCCGCCGCCGCCGCCCTCGGCCGCAGTTTGGAGGCGGCTGACGAAGGCCTGCCCACCGATTTCTGGACCATCGATCTGCGGGACGCCATCGGACGCCTGGGCGAGATCACCGGGGATGACGTGAGCGAGGCCGTGCTGGAGCGGGTGTTCGCCCGTTTCTGCATTGGCAAGTAGCCCTAATCCACCTTGGCGGCAATCGGCATCCGCCAGCCGCTGCCAAAGGCCCGTCCACTCACCTTCAACACCGGTGCCGCCTGCCGCCGCTTGAATTCCGCCCTTTGCACCAGCCGCGTCACGCGCTCCACCAAGTCTGCAGCCATCCCCTCCGCCACCAGCTCCTCCGGTGTGGCAAGCCGCTCCACCAGGCCCTTGAGCACCGGATCCAGCACCTCATAGGGCGGGAGGGAGTCGCTGTCGCGTTGGTTGGGGCGCAGCTCGGCACTGGGCGCCTTCTGCAAGATCGCCTCCCCGATCAATGGTCCCGTGGCTGGCAGGTTGAGGAGTTGGCGGCAGGCGGCGGAGGCCGGGCTGTCGATCCAGGCGCAGAGCCGATAAACGGACGTTTTGTAGAGGTCGCCGATCACCGCCAGTCCACCATTCATGTCGCCATAGAGCGTGCAATAGCCCACGGCCAGCTCCGATTTGTTCCCCGTGGCCAAGAGCAGCTGCCCCTGCTGGTTGGCCACGGCCATCAGCAGGCTGCCGCGGATCCGCGACTGCAGGTTTTCCGCCGGCAGCCCCTGCGGCGGGCCGCCCAGCAGAGGGCCGAGGGCGCCATCAAAAGCGCCCATCAGCGCTTCGATGGGCACTGTGTGGGTGGCCAAGCCCAAACGCTCTGCCAGAGCGGTGGCATCGTCGATCGAACCCGCCGAGCTCCACGGCGAGGGCATCAGGAGCGCCTGCACGTTCTCCGCCCCAAGGGCTCCTGCGGCAATCACCGCCACCAGGGCTGAATCGATGCCGCCGCTGAGCCCGAGCAGCGCTTGCCTAAAGCCACACTTGCCCGCGTAGTCCCGCACCCCCAGACACAACACCCGCAGTAGCGACTCGTCGTTGGCGAGTTCCGGGGATGCCGGTGCGCCGGCGAGGGCCAGGGGGGCGCTGGCTTCCCAAAGGGCTAGATCGGGCGCTCCGCAGGCCAGTTGGCACACCACACTGCCGGCGGCGTTCACCACAAAGCTGCCGCCATCAAACACCAGCTCGTCGTTACCTCCCACCTGGTTGACGTAGAACACAGGCGCGCTCAGTCGCGCTGCCGCTCGGGCCGCCAGCCGGCGTCGCAGGGCCGCCTTGCCCTGGCCGAAGGGGGATGCCGAGAGGTTGAGCAGCACATCCACCTGATGGGGCAGCAGTTCGGCGATGGGATCCGCCCCGGCCAATTTGTGGCCCTGCAGGTCTTCCTCCACCCAGAGGTCTTCGCAGATGGTGAGGCCCAGGCGCCAGGGGCGCCCAGCCGCCGTGATCTCCAACACCGCAGCCGACTCGCCAGCGCGGAAGTAGCGGCGCTCGTCGAACACGTCGTAGCTGGGCAACAGCCGCTTGCGGCAAACGATGCGCCAGCCATGGCTCTCCACCAGGGCCATGGCGTTGTAGAGGGCAGGGTGGCCCCCGCCGCCGATGGGCTCGGCCACCCCCACCAGCACCGCCAGCCCCTCCGGCAGCGCTGTGGCGAGCCTGTGGAGCACCTCCTCTTGCCGTCGCAGCAGCGCACCCCGCAGCAGCAGATCCCGTGGGGGGTAGCCCCAGAGGGAGAGCTCTGGCGTGAGCACCAGCCGGGCGCCCTGGCGTGCCGCCTCAAGACAAGCCGCCAAAAGGCGCTCGCCGTTGCCTTCCAAGTCGCCCACCAGGGCATTGAGCTGGGCCAAAGCGAGCCGCATGGATCAGAACGCCGCCGGTGTGGAGGAGAGACCGTAGAGCCCGTGGCGCTTGAGCAGGGGCCAAAGCTCTTCGGGCACCTGGGCCGGGTCCGGGGGGTGGCCCGCCTGGCCGCGGGCCTGAGAGCTGGCGGTGGCAGGAACGGGCAGCGTCAACACCTCAACCAGGGCGCCCATCTCTCGCAAACGCTCCAGATCCGCCTCCTGTAGCGGCCAGCCCTGCCGCGGCGCCACCGCCAGCTCCAGGCCCTCCAGCAGGCTGGAGGCCTGGCGCCAGCGCGGCATCTGGCTCACCAGATCACTGCCCACCACAAACACCACTGTGGCCTCGGGCCAACGGGCCCGGGCTCGCTCCAGGGTTTCGATCGCCCAGGGGCTGCTGAGCTCTTGCACCAACTCCAGGCGGGGATTGCCGATGGCCTCCACCAGGGCAGCGAGCAGGGCGATGCGCACCTCCAAGGGCGCCTGGCGTGCTTTCATCGGATTGTCGCTGGCCCAGGTGGCCACGCGTGGGAAGCGCTTCAGCAGCCCGAGCAGCAGGGCCTGATGCCCCGTCGTGGGCGGATCGGCACTGGTGCCAAACAGGGCAACGCGACTCACGGTCGGCGGGGGCCATGGGCCCCGGTGGTGGCCGGCCAGGCGGAGAGCCACCGCCGTGTGAGCGGATCCTCAGCCGCCAGCCGCCGCAGCAGGGCCGCTGGATGGCCCGCCGCCGTGCGGCTTTGCATCAGGGCCGCCGCCGCCAGGCGACCGGTGCGGCGGGTGGTGTGCACGGCCAAGGCGGCCTGAGCCATGGCCACCGGGGCCGCAGGGGCGAGGGACAGGCCACCGCTCAGGGGGGCCGCCATCAACAACACCTGGCGCACCCCCCCCAGCAGAGCCTGGAGCCCCAGCTGGGTTCCCCCAAGCAGGGCGTTGTGGCTGCCGAGGGTCAGCAGCAGCCGGCGGGCACCGCTGCGGGTCATTGGCAGGCCGTAGATCTGGCAGAGCTGCATCACCAGGGCGCTGTCACACACCAGCCCTCCGGCCAGATCCAATCCCATCACTGGGTTGAGCGCCACACCGGCGGCCTTGGCGGCGGCGTAGCGCCCGATCAGCGCGCGGGCCTGGCGCCGGCCATGGCGCAGGCGGCAACGGTAGAGCTCCTCAGAAAAGGCATCCGCGGCCCGCAGGGCATTGAGGGCCAACAGCCTCTCCCCCTCTTCAGCCAGCAGGGCGATCAGCGAGTCGCGCAAGGGGGTGATGCGGGGCGGCGCAGCGACGCTGCGCACCCGGCCATCGGGCAGCACGTGGGGTTCCCGGGGCGCAGCGGCCACGGCGACGGGCTCCAGATGGCTGGCCGCGGCGGGCAGACGGCGCTTCAAGCTGGTCATCAGAGCGCTCAGCTCCTCCGCTGGCCAGCCATCGCTCCGGTTGAGCACCACCAACACCGGTTTGCCCTCCACCAAAAGCCGCTCCAACAGCTCCGCTTCCACCCGGGTGAGATCGCCATCCACCACCAACAGCACCAGATCCGCGCCGAGCGCCACCCGCCGCGCCAAGCGTTCGCGCGCTGGTGCGGCCACCTCATCGATGCCTGGCGTGTCCACCAGATCCACCCCGGCCAACCCAGCGATGGGCATCGGCCACGGCTGCTCCTCCTGGCGGCGGGTGCAACCGTGGGCTACGTCCGTGGCGAAGTACTCGCCTCCCAGCAGGGCATTGAGCAGGCTGCTCTTGCCCACGCCCACCCGCCCCAGCACCACCACCCGGGGGCGACCCTCGTGAAGTCGCTGCAGCTGACGCTTCAGGCCTGCCAACTCCGGACCCAGAGCCTCTCGCTCCCGAGGGGAGAGCTGCAGGGCGTGCCGCCAGCGCGCGAGCAGTTGCAGGGTGCGCTCTCGCAGTGGCGGTGCGGCCGAGGGCTCCACAGGCCGGGCGGAGGGGCGCTGGCCAGGCCGTTCAGTGGCCTTCATGGGATCCCTCCCGCAGACCGTGAAACAGCAACAGTGGGCCCGGGCGAGGGCAAAACGGCAAACAGAGGACAGCCATCCGTATTTAATCGGTAGAAGCCCTGCTTGGCCGTTGCGCCTTTCCGCCCATGGCTCCCCGCCCGGTCGCCCCTGCCCGTCCCTCCAGTCTTTCCGCCGAAGTGTTTGCCGATCGGCGCGACCGCTTTCTCCACCGACTGGGCAGTGCCGCCGCCGTGATCCCGGCCGCCCCCCTGCGCACCCACCATGCTGATGTGGAGCACAGCTTCCGGCAAGACAGCGACTTTTGGTATTTGACGGGCTTCGATGAAGCCGATGCCGTGGCGCTTTTCCTGCCCCACAGGCCGGAGCACCCCTTCGTCCTCTTTGTGGCGGCCAAAGAGCCCGGAGCAGAGGTGTGGAATGGCTTCCGCTGGGGGTGCGAAGGAGCAGTGGCCACCTTTGGCGCCTGCCTGGCCCACCCATTGAGCGAACTGGAGCAGCGGCTCCCCACCTATCTGGAGGGAGCTGAGGGCATCGCCTTCCGGGTGGGCCGCCACCCCCGGGTGGAGCCCCTGGTGATCAAAACTTGGGCGCAGCAGCTGGATCGGGCACCCCGCAGCGGCACGGCTGCCCTGGGGCTGGTGGCGCCCTGTCCGATCTTGCATGAGCTGCGCCTGCGCAAAAGCGAGGAGGAACTGGCCCTGATGCGCCAGGCCGCCCGCATTTCCGCCGAAGCCCATGAATTGGCCCGCAGCGTCGTCCGTCCAGGCCTCAGCGAACGCCAGGTGCAGGCGGTGATCGAGCAGCACTTTCTTGAACAAGGGGCCCGCGGCCCGGCCTACGGCTCGATCGTGGCCGGCGGTGACAACGCCTGCGTGCTGCACTACACCGCCAACAACGCCGAGCTGCGCGATGGCGACCTGTTGTTGATCGATGCCGGTTGCAGCCTCAGCGATTACTACAACGGCGACATCACCCGCACCTTCCCCATCAACGGCCGCTTCAGCGGCGAACAGCGGGCGCTCTACGACCTGGTGCTCGCCGCCCAGGAGGCGGCGGTGGCCGCCGTGCGGCCGGGAGCCACGGCCGAGGGGGTGCATCACTCCGCCGTGCGCGTGCTCGTGGAGGGACTGGTGGAGCTCGGTCTGTTGCGGGGCCAGGTGGAGAGCCTGATCGAGCAGGGGGCCTACCGGCATCTCTACATGCATCGCACCGGCCATTGGCTTGGGCTGGATGTGCACGATGTGGGCGCCTACCGGTTGGGGGAAAAGCCTGTTGATCTGGAAGCCGGCATGGTGCTCACGGTGGAGCCCGGGCTCTACGTGAGCGACCGGCTGCCCGTGCCTGAAGGACAACCCGCCATCGCTGAACGCTGGAAGGGCATCGGCATCCGGATCGAAGATGACGTGGTGGTGAGCGAGCAGGGCCATGAGGTGCTCACTGCAGCGGCTCTAAAGGCCACCGCAGCGATGGAGCGCTGAGATCCACCAGCAGAATGCCAGGCATTCGCGTGCGCAGCCCGTGGCCCCTCCCCCCCCGCCCGAGCCCTCCCAAGCGCCGAGGGTGGCGGTGGTGATGGGCAGTGATTCCGATCTGCCCACCCTGCAGCCGGCGGTGGAGATGCTCGAGCACTTCGGCTTGGCCTGCGAGGTGCGGGTGCTCTCCGCCCACCGCACCCCTCTGGAAATGGTGGCCTTCGCTCAGGCAGCAGCCAGCAGGGGCCTCAAGGTGATCATCGCTGGCGCCGGGGGGGCCGCCCACCTGCCTGGCATGGTGGCCTCTCTCACCCCCCTGCCGGTGATCGGTGTGCCGGTGCAGAGCCGAGCCCTTTCAGGGGTCGATTCGCTCCATTCGATCGTGCAGATGCCCGCTGGCATTCCGGTGGCCACGGTGGCCATCGGCAATGGCACCAATGCGGGGTTGCTGGCGGTGCAGATCCTGGCCACTGCCGATCCCGACCTGGCCAAGGCTTTGCTGACCTACCGCCAACAGCTCCACGACCAGGTGATAGGCAAGGACCAACGGCTCGTGCAGCTCGGCAGCCGCGCCTATCTGGCCGCCATGCAGGCCAGCGGGGGTCGCCAAGCGTGACCTCAGCAACGCGCAACCGCCCGGGCCCCTGGCTGCCCATCCTTTTTGGATTGGGCCTGCTAAGCCGCTGGGCCACCCGCACCGAGCTGGTGCAGGCCTGGGATGCGGGCAATTTTGTGTTGGCCCTGCGGGGGTTTGATCTGGAGGGGCATGTGCCCCACATGCCCGGGGTGTTTTGGTGTTTGATTGCGCTTGGTAGGCTCTTTCGTCCCCTCACGGGTGGGGATGGCGTGGCCTCCCTCGAACTGGTGAATGCCGTTGCGGCCGCCAGTGCCCTGCCCTGCGGCTGGTGGCTGGGCAAACACTTCGGCGGCCCAAAAGTGGGCTGCTGGTTGGTGGGCTTGCTGTTCAGCGCGCCGCTGCTTTGGTACTACGCCAGCCAACCCCTCAGCTATGGCGTTGAGCTGGGCTGGGTGGTGGCCATCGGCTGCTGCGGCTGGCAGCTGGCTGGTGGCGATCGGCGTTTTGTGCTCCCCCTGGCGACGCTGATGGCCACCGCAGGCGGCATCCGCCCCAACACCCCGCTGTTTCTGCTGCCCTTGGTGGTGGCGTGCTGTTGGAGGGGCTGGCGGCAGGGGGTGGCCGGATGGCGCTTTGGGGCTGGCCTCGCCCTGGGCTTGGGCCTGCTGGCGGCCTGGGGTGGGGCGTTCCTCTCGGAGGTGGGGGGCTTCGAGCACTTCTGGCCCCTTTTTCAGGCTTGGAAGGGCGACCACAGCGGCCAATCCAGCCGTGGGGGCCTCTGGGGCAATCTTTGGCTGCTGTTGCGCAGCGTGGGGCTCACTGCCCCCGCAGGCTTGGCCATGGCCTTGTTTTGGCCCCGCAGACCCTCGCCTGGGGCTGCCAGCACCACTCCCACGGCCTCTGCGCGTTGGCAAAGCCTTTTCTTGGCCCTCTGGATCGCTCCCTCGGCCCTCTATCTCGTGCTGGTGCACTTCACCCGCATGGGCCATGCCACCACCCTGCTGCCAGGGGTGTTGCTGGCGGTGGCCTGGCGCCTGGGCACCACCACCGCCAGGAAACCCCTGCGTTGGCCGCTGGATCTGGCTGTGGTGATCGCCCTGCAAACCTTGCTTTTCCTGGCTGCGCCTGGCGATCGCTTTGCCGCTTCCCTGCGCCTTTTCGATCAGGAATGGGGCCAGGCCATCGCCGCGGCCCAGCGTTTCGATCCCGCCACCACACTGGTGGTCACCACTGGTCCCGGCAATCTGCGGGCCTTCCGGCTCCCTTCTGTGCACTTGCCCGCTTACGACCACGACCAAGCGGATTTCAGGCTGGATCAAGCAGGCCCCACCATCGCGGTGCGAGCACCGCTCCAGCGGGTGGTGGTGCTCGATCGGGGCCTTCGGATGGTGGCTCCGTCCGTGGCAGGGGTGCGCAGCGAGATGCTGATTCCAGGTCGCTTGCGGCTGCTGGAGGTGCCGATCCCCCCGGGGGGCCTGGAGGTGGAGCGGGGCGCGATCCGTGCGCTGCCCCCCACGGCTGACGAGAAGCCCAGGCAACCGGCAAGCTGAGAGCACTGCTTCTCGGGTTCCTCCCCGCCCCCCCCCATGCTTGAGCGGCTGGTGCTGCCTCCCTGGCTGCGCTTCAGCTTGGCCATGCCACTGCTGGTGCTCAACCTTTGGGTGCTCCGGCAGCTGCTGGTGCCGCTGGCGCCTTTCCCCGCGTTGTTTCTCACGGCTGCCCTGATCGCCTTCGTGCTCGACATCCCCACCCGCTGGTTGGTGGAGCAAAAGCTGGCGCGGCCCGTGGCTTTGCTGGTGGTGATCGGGCTGGGGTTGGGCCTGGTGGTGCTCGCGGCGCTGTGGCTCGTGCCCCGCCTTGTGCAGCAGCTCGATGAGCTGATCAAGGCCCTGCCGGGTTGGCTTTCGGAGGGGGAGATTTTGCTCACCAAGCTGCAGAACTGGGCCTCCTCTCGCGGGCTGCCTAGCGATTTCGGCGATCTCACTAGCCAGCTGCTCACCCGCACCAGCAAGCTCGCCAGCCAGTTCAGCCAACAGGTGCTCAGTTTGTTGGGTGCCACCTTGGGCCTCACGGTCAACACCGTGATCGTGTTGGTGCTCACGGTGTTTTTGCTGCTGGGGGGGGAACAGATCGCCGAGGGCCTGGCTCAATGGCTCCCCCCCAACGTGCGGGGCCTGGTCACCGGCACGCTCTACCGAACGTTTCGCGGCTATTTCGCCGGCCAGCTGCTGTTGGCCCTGATTCTCAGCAGCCTGCAGATGGTGGTGTTCACCTTGCTCGGCATTCCCTACGGCGTGCTCTTTGCGGTGGCGATCGGCTTCACCACCCTGATCCCCTATGCCAGCGCAGCCACAATCGTTCTTGTGAGCCTGCTCTTGGCCTTGGAGGATCCCCGCAAGGGGTTGGAGGTGTTGGCCACCGCGATCACGGTTGGCCAGGTGGTGGATCAGATCATCCAGCCCCGATTGATGGGCAGCATCGTGGGCTTGCAACCCGCCTGGCTGCTGATCTGCCTGCCCATCGGCGCCCGGCTGGGCAGCCTGCTGGGGCTGGGGGAGCTGCTCGGTCTGCTCTTGGCGGTGCCCACCGCCAGTTGTGCCAAAACCTTCTTGGATGCCTGGGCTGTGCGCCTGCGGGCTGGCGAGCCAGCCATCACTGTGGGTGAAGGTGGTGCGTCTTCCCTTCGAGCTGCAGATGGGGGCGGGGGTTGAAGATGGAGACCCCCATCCATTGGACAACGGGCTGCCAAGAAGCAAAAGGCTCGTCGAAGTCCTTGAATTGTCTGGAACAACCGTGCTCGATTGGCGGCGCTCCCTGATCCAGGTCCCCCTATCGGCGCAGAGTGAGCCCCAGGGGCAGCGCCCCGGATCAGCCCCGCCAACCCCTGTCCCCCAAGGTGCGTCCATCCCCCATGGTCGGTCTGCTCCAACCCCACCCCTGGCAACTGGGCGCCCCCCCACCCCCCCTGCCGCAGGCCACCGCCCCACCGCTGCTGCTCCTGATCCACTGCCACAACCCTTCTCCCGAGTCTGAGCGGGAGGCGCTCTTCGCCAGCCTGTCCCCCCTGGAGCGCCAGCGCCACAACTCCTATCGCCGCCCCGCCGATCGGGATCGCTTCCTGGTGGCCCGAGCCAGCCTGCGGGAGCTGCTTGGCTCCTGGCTCGCCCAGTCGCCCGCCTCCATCCCGATCGCAACCAGCTGCCAGGGGAAGCCCCACTGCCCCAGCCCGGGTGCCCCAGCCTTCAACCTGAGCCACTCGGGCGATCTGATCCTGTTGGGATTCCACAGCTCCCTGGCGGTGGGGGTGGATGTGGAGCAAGCCCGGCCGGAGCTTGACTGGGGCCCCATCGCCCGCCGCGTTCTGAGGCCTGCCGAGGTGGCCGCCTTGCAGGCTTTGCCATTGGCAGAGCAGCCCAGCGCCTTCCTTGCGGCTTGGTGTTTGCTGGAGGCCCAGCTCAAAGCCCAGGGTGCAGGGTTGGCGGGCCTGGAGGGCCTGCGCCAGAGCCATCCCAGCTTCGATGTCGCTCTCCCTGGCGCTCTCTGGAGAGTGGCCGTTCCCCCCGGCTACGCTGCCGCCGCCGCCCTCTGCAACCCTTTCCCGTTCACGGCCCTTCGGGTGGCGGCGGCAGGGGCCGCTCGTCCCAGTCCTCCGGCGTCAGGGGCACCCCCAGCAGGATCTTCTCCGAGCGTCGTACAACGGTGGGGTGGCTGAGCAGATCAGCCTCCTGCAGCATCGGCGGCCGCTCCGGCGGCAGATCCTGGGGCCGGAGCGGCGGAGGCTGCCAGGCAAAGGCGCTGTCGGGCGCCAGCTGGCGGCAGAGCTGCTCCATCTGCCGCCGCAGGGCCAAGCGAACGGGGCCGTGCGAGAGCGCCTCAAAAAACTCTTCTCGCGGCGCACGACCCATGCTCGTGGGCCGGTCGCCATTGCCCCCGTGCAGCCGCGCGCTGTCGGGGTTCCAGCTCGGGCGGCAGATCCCCCTCTCGCCTGTGGAAACATCCAGCCAGAGGTGCAGCCCCTCGCCATGGGGGCGGTTCACCACCGCCAAGCCATCGCCAGGCCGCTGCCTCGGCAGGGCATACACCCGCCAGCTGGGCCGCTCCTGGGCCGGCACACAGCCGACCAAGCAGAGGGCCACCAGGGTCATGAGCAGTGGCAGCCTCGCGGGCACGGCCAGGAGAGCGGAACTCGCGCCATGATCCGTCCTCACCCTTCCAGCTGCGGTTTGGCATGGCCCTTACTCCTTCCACCATGCTCCCCCTGGGGACACCTCTGCCCTGGACATTGATGGCTGAGGCCCTCACGCCTGTGGTGGGTGGGCCCTTGCCCGAGCCCGAGGCCTTGGCAGGCAAGCCCGTGCTGGTGCTCTTTCTCTGCCCCCATTGCCCGTTTGTGAAGCACATCGAGCCTGAGCTCACCCGCCTCCAGCAAGACTTTGGCGATCAGGTGGCTTTTCTCGCCATCCGCAGCAATAGCCTCGCCACCCACCCCCAGGACGGCTCCGCTGGCATGACGAGCCAGGCCAACAGCAGCGGCTGGCGGTTTCCCTATCTGGCGGATGAGAGCCAAGCTGTGGCCCAGGCCTTTCAGGCGGCCTGCACGCCGGATCTCTACCTCTTCGATGGCGCGCACCACCTCTGCTACCGCGGCCAGCTGGATGGCAGTCGCCCAGGCAATGCCGTTCCCCTGGACGGGCGGGATCTGCGCACCGCTTTGAAGGCTGTGCTGGCCGGAAAAAGCCCTGACGCCGAACAGATGCCCTCCATCGGCTGCAACATCAAGTGGCACCCTGGCAAGGAGCCCACCTGGGCTAGGGCCTAGGGCCAAACCCCCAGGGGGCCACGGCGCCCCTTGTGAATTCTTTCGCTTGGCTTAAGGTTGCCGGCATGCATGTGCCCCCCTTCAGCCTCGACGAACAACTGAGGCAGCTTGGTGATCGCCTCGACGAGGCTGTACTGCAGGTGCTGCGCAGCGGGCAGTACATCGGCGGCCAAACAATCGCGGCCTTCGAAGCAGCCTTTGCCGAACTGAGTGGGGTGCCCCACGTCATTGGCTGCAACAGCGGCACCGATGCACTGATCCTGGCTCTGCGCGGTTTGGGGATCGGGCCGGGGGATGAAGTGATCACCACCTCCTTCAGCTTCTTTGCCACTGCCGAAGCAATCAGTGCTGTCGGTGCCACCCCCGTGTTTGTGGATGTGGAGGAGGGCTCCTATCTCATTGATCCAGAGCGCATTGAGGCTGCGATCACCCCTGCCACCCGCGCTTTGCTGCCGGTCCATCTCTTCGGGCGCCCGGTGGACATGGAGCGAATCTGTGCCATCGCCCGCAGCCATGGCCTTTTGGTGATCGAAGACTGCGCCCAGGCCTCGGGTGCCAGCTGGGCGGGTCGTCCCGTGGGCAGTTGGGGTGAGGCGGGCTGCTTCAGCTTTTTCCCAACCAAAAATCTCGGTGCCGCCGGAGATGGGGGCGCAGTGGTGTGCCGCGATCCTGCCCTCGCCCAGCGGGTGCGGGAGTTGGCCGTGCATGGCATGCCCCGGCGCTATCTGCACACAGAGCTTGGCTACAACAGTCGTCTGGATGCCCTGCAGGCCGCTGTGTTGCAGGTGAAACTGCCCCACTTGGCGAATTGGGTGGAGCGCAGGCAGGCCATCGCATCGCGCTATCTCAGCGAGTTGACCAACCTCCCCGGCTTGCTCTTGCCAGAAGAGGGCCCCAGGGGCCACAGCTGGAACCAATTTGTTGTGCGTCTCTCCTCCTGCCCGGTCGGCCAACCTTTTTGTGGTAGCCGCTGCACCCCTTCTTCCGACAGTGCGATCTATGGGCTGCCGGAGGCCTGCTGCCGTGACTGGATGAAGCAGCAGTTGCAGGAGGCTGGAGTGAGCACAATCATCTACTACCCGATTCCCATCCACCGCCAGCCGGCCTATGCCGAGTTGGGCTACAGCTGTGGCAGCCTCCCTCACACCGAGCGGCTCTGCGCTGAGGTGCTCAGCCTTCCCATCTTCCCCGAGCTCACTTCAGCCCAGCAAGACACTGTCATCGCTACGTTGCGCCAACTTCTTCTTGGGAGCCTGGCCAGCCCCTCAGGCACGGCTGTGGCGGTTTGAGCCTCAGCTCCCCCTTGGCAGGGCGGCATAGAGACCCTTGAACAGCGCCTGTTGGCGCTTGTGCTCCACCAGGGGGGCCGGGTAGCCCCGCCGTTCGAGCTGGGAAATCTGCCCACTGATCAGATCCGCGCTTCCCACATGGGCCAGCTCGGGCAGCCAGTGGCGGATGTAGGTGGCCTCTGGATCAAATTTGGCCGCTTGGCTGGCGGGATTGAAGATGCGCAGGGGCTTGGGATCCATGCCGCTGCTGGCACTCCATTGCCAGCCGCCATTGTTGGCGGCCAGATCCCCATCCACCAGCCTCCCCATGAAGGTCGCCTCTCCCAGTCTCCAGTCGCAGATCAGATCCTTCACCAGGAAGGAGGCCACGATCATGCGGCAGCGGTTGTGCATCCAGCCACTGCCATTGAGCTGCCGCATGGCGGCATCAACAATCGGCACCCCGGTGAGTCCCTCCTGCCAGGCCTTAAGCCAAGTGGGATCGTTCTGCCAAGGGAAGTGGCGCCATTGCGGGCGATAGGGGCCGTCGGCCAATTCTGGGAAATGGAACAGGGCCTGCTGGTAAAACTCCCGCCAGGCCAGTTCCTGCTCCCACACTGCGATCGATTCCAGGGCCTCCGCGCTGCGGGCCAATTGACGGGCCTCCTGGGCGGCGGCCCAGGCCTGGCGTGGACTGAGGGTGCCGAACTTCAGTGCCGCGCTGAGGGCAGAGGTGCCAACCTGCGCCGGCAGGTTTCGCCCCTCGCTGTAGCCCAGCAGGGCCCCCGCACCTTGGCCTGCGCCAGCGAGGCTTGCCCCACCTCCGCTGCAGAAGGCCTCCAATTGGGCAAGGGCAGCCGCCTCTCCCGGCCGGCAAGGGCAAAGGGCTGCGCCTGCAAAAGGCGGACCCAGCTCCTCCGCCCCGGGCACCTCTGCCCTGCGAGGCAAAGTCGCCCAGATCTTTCGCCTCTCCTCAGGCCAGGCCTCTCCAGCTGGTTCTTCGCAGAAATCCACCAACCCCCCCGGCGCCGCCACAGGCTCCAAACCGCCGGCCGCCGCCGATCCCAAGCCCGCACGCCGCTCCACCTGGCCGCGCCAGTTGCGCAGAAACGGCCCGTAAACCCGATAGGGATCTCCACTGCCAGTGCGCAGGGCCTCGGGTGCCACCAGCAGCTGATCCCAGTCGACCAAGACCCGGCAGCCCTGCTTCTGCAGGGCTGCCGCCACCCGTCGATCTCTCTGGCGCCCGTAGGGCTCCACATCCCGATTCCAAGCCACCACCTCGGCGCCGATCGCTTCTGCCAGCTGGGGGAGGACGACCGCCGGATCCCCCTCCAGCAGCACCAGCCGGCTCCCCGCCTGGCGCCAGCGCTGGGCCAATTCCTTGAGGCTCTCACTGAGAAACCACAGCCGCGCCGGCGCTACCCCCCCAGCGGAGAGGATGGCGGGATCCAGCACAAACACCCCCGTCAGGGCAGGGGTGGCGGCGGCGGCGGCCGCCAGGCCGAGATTGTCAGCCAGGCGCAGATCGCGCCGGTGCCAGAAGAGCCAGCGGGGAGGGGGAGCCATCAGCCCCACCCCCCGCGCAGTCTGGCCAGAAGCCAGGCGCTGACGCTGCGCCCGTCCAGCGGCTCCTCCAATCTCCCCAGGGCACTCTCCAGCTGTTGGAGGGTGCAGAGGTGCAGCTCGTCTTGAAGGCCATCGGTTGCGGCTGCCACGTCAGTGGGGCCACCCTGCGCCTCCGCAGCAGGCTCAACCTCGATCAGGCCGAGCATCATGTGTTCATCGGAGTAGCCGGGATTGGGCCTCAGCTCCCCCAAGGCCTGCCATCCCCTGCCGCCATGGCCGGTGAGCTGCCGCAGCAAGCGAGCGCCCCCGTCTGCGGATGATTCCGCCGGCATCAAAACACCGCTTGGAAACTCCAGCACCCACCGACCCACCGCAGGGCGGTAACGCCTCATCACCAGCCACCGGCCATCCGCCCAGCGGGGCACCACCAACACGCTCGGGGGGTGGCGAAGCCAGCCGAAACTGGCTTCAAGCCCCATCGGCAAACGCAAGCGCTCCCGGACGAAACGGACCTGGCCAGCAGGGAGCTCCGCCTCGATGGCCAGGTGCGTGTGGGCTGGGGGGAGGGGAGGGGGCATGGGACGGATCTCTTCAAAGTTGCAGCAGCTGGCGGGCCCGATACCAGGCCGTCACGCTCTTGCCATCCAGGGCCTCGTCTCCGCTGGCAATGACCGCATCCAGCTGGGCCGGCTCCATCAGCAGCACCTCGAGATCTTCGTCGTCGTCCCCGGCGGGGGGCTGCTCCAGCGCTGTGAGACCCTGGGCGAGAAAGAGGTGGATCACTTCATCGGAATAGCCGGGGCAGGGCAGCATGGCCCCCAAATCCTGCCAACGGCTGGCGGCATAACCGGTCTCCTCCTGCAATTCCCGCTCCATCGTGCTGAGGGGATCCTCCCCTGGATCCAGAGTGCCAGCGGGAAACTCCAGCAAGCGGCAGGCCACGGCAAAACGGTATTGGCGGAGGATCACCACCCGGCCGTCGTCAAGCACCGGCACAGCCAGGGAAGCTCCCGGATGGCGAATCACCCCGAAGGTGGCCTCCAGACCGGTGGGCAATTGGTAGCGGTTCAGCTCGAAACGGATCTTGCGGGCATCCAAGAACGCCAGGGTGTCCAGATGGCGCGAGGGTTCAGGGGGAGGCAGGGGCGCCATGGAGAAGCGAGGGCAGGCATGGAAGGCCAGCATGCCGCAAGCCATCACAGCAGGCTGTGTCGCTCCGCCAACAGTTGGCGGCACACCATCGCCGCTGAGGTGCTCACCCCGGCGGTGCCCTCGCCAGGGTGGAGCGAATCGCCACAGAGCCAAAGGCCCGGCAGGGGGGTGCGGCTGGCCAAGCCAAAGGGGCCGAAGCGGCTCGGGTGCTGTCCCAGCCCGCCCACGTAGCCCCAGGGACGACCGGTCCACAACTGCCATCCCCGCGGAGTGGCCAATTCCGCGTGGCACCAGTGATCGGACTCCAGCCCCAGCAGACGCAACAGCCCAGCCTGAATGCCAGCCATGGCTGCCTGCTTGCGGGCTTGGTAGGTGCTCTCCTCCATGGCAAACCAAGGCCGGGCGGGGGTGAAGACGCTGGCGATCACCGTCGCCTCCCCCACAGGCGCCCGACCATCGCCCTCTTGGCTCACAGAAACAAACAGGGGGCCTGGATCGGACCAGTCCAGCTGCAGGTGGCTGGCCGTGTCTGCGGGTAGGTGCCGGCGCTTCACGGCGCCGTAAAACACCAGTGCGCCACTGGGCTCGTGCAGCCCCTCCAGCCGACGGCGGTAACCGGGCGGCAAGGCCTCCCCCAGCAGGGTGGGAAGGGTTTGGGGGGGCAGACTCACCACCACATCCCGGGCCTCCAGAGAGAAGGGCATCCCCGCAGGCCCCTCCCCCTCCACCAGCCAGCGCCCGTCTCGCATCTTTGGTGGCAGCAACCGCCGCACCCTCTGCCGCAGCCGGAGTTCCCCGCCAGCAGCCGCCAGGGCCTGCTCCAGAGCCAGGCTCAGGGCTTGCATGGACCCCTGCAGGTGCCACAGCCCCCGGGGCTCTTGCACCACCGAAAGCACGGTGGCTCCATAGAGCGCGGCCGTGCGGTCGGCTGGCTCCTGGGAGTACAGCTGGAGCTGCAGATCCAGGAAACGCTTCAGCCGCCGCCCTCCCTCACCCCGGGCTGCCCCGGTGAGCTGGAGCAAATCGGCCACGGTGCTGGCGGTGAAGATCCCTGTGGCAAGCACGCCCGGATTGACGGCTTTCAGCAGTTCTGCCAGGTCCCACCAGGAGCGGGGCGGCAGGATCGGATCCCGATCGGCAAAGGCCCAGGTGGCGCGTTGCAACCTGTCGCACAGTCCCCAGAAACCCTCGCTGCCGGGAAACTGCCGCTGCCGTTCCGTTCGCCATCGCCCTGGATCGCGCCAGAGCGCCACCGGTGGCAAACCATCCGCCAAATCCACCACGCAGCCTGGATCCAGGGGGGCTGCTGCGGGTGGAGCAACGCCGAGCTGTGCGAAAAGGCGAGCGTGGATGCCTCCAGCCTCCAACCCCGCCACCTGGGTGGCGCCCACATCAAACACATAGGGCCCGCGGCGAAACGTGCCCGCACAGCCACCGCTCTGGTGATGAGCTTCCAGAAGCACCACCGACATCCCCTGTTTGGCAAGCAGGGCCGCTGCCGTCAACCCGGCGATGCCGGCACCCACCACCAGCACATCGGTCATGGCCGGAGCATAGAGTTTTCCGCGGACCCTTCTGCCGCTGATGGTCCGCTCCGCTGACGACGCGCTAGCCGTCTGGCTCCACGACCAGCTGGGGATCGAGCTGGAGGCTCGCTCATCGGTGGGAGGGGGGTGCATTCACCGGGCCTGGTGCTTGCAGATCGAGCGCGGGGGACGCCTGTTTGCTAAAACCAACCGGGTTGATCAGCTTCCTCTGCTGGAGGCGGAGGCCGAAGGCCTGCTGGCCCTCTCCAACGTTGCGCCGCGAACCCTGGTGATTCCCAATCCTCTGGCCGTGGGGCTTGCTGGCGAGGAAGCCGTGCTGGTGTTGCCCTGGCTGGAGCTGGCCCGGGGCAACGGGCGGGCGGGAGCATGGGCGGAATGCGGCGCTGATCTCGCCCGGCTCCACCGCAACAGCCTGATTGCCGATGATCCGGGAGGTCATCCCGCCCAGGCTTTCGGCTGGGAGCGGGACAACTTCATTGGCTCCACCCCTCAGTCCAACAGCTGGCGGGCTGGCTGGGGCACTTTTTTCGCCGAGTGTCGCCTCCGACCCCAACTGCAGGAGCTGGGGCGCAAGGGCATTCCCATGGGAAACTTCGATGCTTTTCTACAGCGTCTGCCTGAGTGGCTTGACGGGCATGGTGCCCAGCCTTGCCTTGTGCATGGGGATCTTTGGAGTGGCAATGGAGACCTGTTGGCGAAAGGTGGCTCCTGTTTCTTTGATCCAGCGGTCTATCGCGGCGATCGGGAGACGGATCTGGCCATGGCTCGGTTGTTTGGCGGCTTTCCGGAGGCTTTTTTTGAGGGCTACGAAGAGGAGTGGCCCCTGACGGAAGGCTGGCAGCAAAGGATGGGCATTTATCAGCTATACCATCTTTTAAATCATGGCAATCTATTCGGTGGGGGGTACATTAAAAGAGCCCAAGCAGTGCTTTTGGCACTGATGGGCTCGGTATAATGATTGATCCTAAAAGATCGAACCTATCCCAAATATTCTTTCTTGAGGTGATCCATTTTGGACATCAACTCGGTTCTCTTCTCGCTAGTGGAGAGGTTGTGCCAGGCCCAGTTGCCAACTACGACAAGACCCAATAACTCAAGCAGCCCAGGAACAATGGGTAGCAGATTGATCGTATCAAGAACACCTTTAATCAAAATTTGGGCAATGATTACAGCCAGGAGAATTCCGGCGGCTTTGCCAAACTTGCCTAGTTGGCTCCAATCCACCTTGTCGAGGGTTTCGTTCACCTTGCCTACAACCTCGCCGTAGCGTTTCTGGAAATCGAAGTTGGTTTCGCCACCGTGCTCGGTTTCAGCGGCGTTCACCTCAGGAGTTTCAGTTGTGGCGTCGCTCATCACCTGAAGGGCTTCCATCTGAATTACGGCCCTAAACTACAGGCATGCTGCAAGCTGCGCCAGCTGAAATTCGCTTCGGTCGGAAGGTGCTGACTGTTTTGCGGCGTGTTCTGCAGGCGGCGGCTCCGGAAGAGGGCTGTGCTCTTCTCCTTGGCCCCCGTTGGGAGGTCCGCCAGGCCTGGCCCTGCTGCAACGTTTGGAGTCCTGCTGAGGAGCGTCAGCGCCGCTTTGCGATCGATCCACGGGAGCAGCTTTTGGCCCAAAAGTGGGCGCGTCAGCGCGGCTGGCTGGTGCTGGGCAGTCTTCACAGCCACCCTGTGGGGGAGCCTGTCCCCTCAGCCACCGACCGGGCCCTGGCTGTGCCCCCCGCGTTTCTGGCCATCCAGGGGGTCTCTGGATTGGCCTGCTGGTGGTTGCCTGAGGAAGGCGATCCCCAGCCCCTGATGTGGAAAATGGAAACCTAGGTTTACTCAGGGCCGGCCTTCATGCTCCCTCCCGACACCAGCGGCGTTGCTTTGAGCCCCGACGAAGTGGCTCGTTTTTCCCGCCATCTCATCTTGCCGGAGGTGGGCATGGAGGGTCAAAAGCGTCTGAAGGCCTCCTCCGTGCTCTGTGTGGGCACCGGTGGATTGGGATCCCCCCTGCTGCTCTATCTGGCCGCGGCGGGAGTGGGCCGTCTTGGCATCGTCGACTTCGATGTGGTCGATGCCAGCAACCTCCAACGGCAGGTGATCCATGGCACCAGTTGGGTGGGCAAACCCAAAATCGAATCCGCACGCCATCGCATCTTGGAGATCAATCCCCACTGCGAGGTTGAGCTCTACAACACGGCGCTCAGCAGCGACAACGCCCTGGAGATCCTGGCCTCCTACGACGTGATTTGCGACGGCACTGACAATTTCCCCACGCGCTATCTGGTGAACGATGCCTGTGTGCTGCTGGATAAACCGAATGTGTACGGTTCGATCTTCCGTTTTGAGGGCCAGGCCACAGTTTTTAACTACCAAGGTGGGCCCAACTACCGCGATCTGTTCCCCGAACCGCCTCCGCCAGGCATGGTGCCCTCGTGTGCGGAGGGCGGAGTGGTGGGTGTGTTGCCTGGAATCATCGGCGTGATCCAGGCCACGGAGGCCGTGAAGATCATCACTGGCATCGGCACCACCCTCAGCGGGCGCCTGCTGCTCTTTGATGCACTCAAAATGACGTTCCGTGAACTCCGCCTGCGCCCGAGTCCCGAACGGCCGGTGATCGACAAGCTGATTGACTATCAGGAGTTCTGTGGGGTGGCCGGTGCTGCCCCTGGCCAAGAGGAGGCTGGTGCCGTGGAAGCCATCACCGTGCAGGAGCTGAAAACGCTGCTGGATCAGGAACCGTCTGAGCTGTTGCTGCTGGATGTTCGCAACCCCCCAGAAGCCGAGATCGCCGCCATTCCAGGGGCCGTCTTGATCCCCCTCGATCGCATCGAGAGCGGGGAGGCCATCGAGGAAGTGCGCCGTCTGGCCCAGGGGAAAACCCTTTATGTGCATTGCAAGATGGGCGGCCGTTCTGCCAAGGCCTTGATTGCCCTGCGTCGCCATGGCATCGAGGGCATCAACATCAGTGGCGGCATCCAGGCCTGGAGTCAGGAGGTGGATCCGAGCGTGGCCCTCTACTGATGGCCCTCTCCGCAGGGCGGTGGTTGCGGATTGAACGCCAGTTCATCCCTCTGATGATCTCCACCCTGCTGCCCATCCTGCTAATGCCCAGCACGGCGAGCGGTGGTCCGAAAGACCGCTGGATTCTTTTTGGCTTGATGGCTTTGATCATCATCCAATCCCTTCGCAGCTTGCCGGCCATCTCGCCTGGCCACTCTTCGCAACTGTGGTTGCTGGCCTATCGCTTCGTCGCTGTTATGGCGATGGTTGGAACCTTCGCGTTTATTCATTTTGGAGAAACGGCCACGCTTGCCTTCAAGGCCATGCTGCTGCCGGATGCCCTGTTCTTTGTGATGACTTCTGTTCGACTCGCCCTGCTTCTGGCGCGAGTCCCTCGCGTTAACGGGCAAGTCATGGCTGGAGCCACAGCGGGCTACCTGCTGCTTGGGCTAACAGGCGGACTGCTGGCCACCACCACGCAAGCCTTCGCTCCCGGAGCTTTCCTGCTTGGGGGTGAGGTCAGCCACCAGATGCTGCTGGACCGGTTGACCTACTACAGCTTCATCACCCTTGGTGGATTGGGTTATGGAGATGTGGTGCCAGGCAATGTGTTCGGTGAACGATTTGCCATTCTTTTAAGTATCACAGGCACGCTTTACGTTGCTTTGTTGGTGGGGATGCTTCTCGGGCGATTCATCGCTTCAGAAGAAGTGCGTTACCTCGAGCTGGAGGAAGAGAAGGGCGCTGGAGAAGGGAAGCCATAGTACCAATGGCTTTTTCTAACGCTCACAGTGCTCATTCAATAATCAACGCCTCGTTTCAGGTCCACACCTCGTTCCGCATAATGCTTGTGACAGACCATTTCGGAATGAACGCTGGCCAGATCAAAATACGCAGGGCGGCTTTTGCAGCGACCGGTGATGATCACCTCTGTCTCTGCAGGTTTCCGCAGGAGGGTTTGCACGATGGGCTCAACGGGCAGAAGCTCTAAATCCACTGTGGGGTTGAGTTCATCAAGGATAACTGTTTTATAGAGCCCGCTTGCGATCGCGGCCCGGGCGATCTCCCAGGCTCGCTCGGCTTCAACGTAATCAATCGGTTGTTGTTGCCCCCGCCAAACGATGGCATCACGACCACTGCGCAGGTGATCAACCAGGTGTGGGTAGCTCTCTCGAAGTGCTGCAATCGCCGCATCCTCTGTGTAGCCGTTTCCTCCCTTCAACCATTGCAAGATCAATACCCTATGGCTCTTGTCTTGGCTGATGCCCCGACCAATCGCCTGCAGACCCTTGCCAAGGGCACTTGTGCTCTTCCCTTTGCCTTCCCCGGTGTAAATCTCAATTCCTTGCAAACCTGGAGCGTCGCTGCTGTGGGCGCGCATCTCAGAGTGCAGATCAGCCAGCTGCACAAGAGAGGAGGGAGCGCCCCTTCCGGTGCAGATCACCTCCACCCCCGGTGGTTTGGCGGCCAACGTATGCACCACATCTGCCTCATCTAAAAGGCCTAGATTCATCACAGGGTTGAGCTCATCAAGCACGACCACCGAGTAGAGATTGCTTGCCAGTGCCCCCTTTGCGATATCCCATCCCCGCTGGGCCTCTTGACGATCAAAGGGGATGGCCTCACTGGCGCTGAAAAACTCGCCACGGCCCGTGCGCACCTGATCGATGAGATGGGGAAACCCCTGCTGCAGTGCCTCAATTGCCGCGTCTTCGTCATAGGAGCGACCTGGCCCCTTGAGATACCTCAACAACAGCACCCTGGTTCGCTTTTGCTCGCAGATTCCCAGCCCGATGGTGCGCAACACCACCCCCAGGGCAGCCTGGCTCTTGCCCTTTCCCTCTCCGTCATACACATGCAGTTGGCCATGGGCCCTCTCATCGCTTCCCGTGGCGGTGCGGATGCCAATCCCGCGACCCGTGCCCCTTTTGGTGGTTTGGGAGGACGGGGTCATGGGCCAGACCAATCGGCTTGGATGCTACTGGTGTCGACTGCTCTCCAGCTGGATGGGCAGATTGCCAGGATGAGCTGATGGCCCACCAACGCCCCCTAACGCTCCTTGAGCCGCTCCCTTCCGAGCTGTTGGAGTCATTCGACGAGGCTCGGCGTGTGATTGAAGCTTGTGATCAGGTGGTGGTGGCCTATTCGGGTGGGGTGGATTCCTCCCTGGTGGCGGCCATTGCTGCCGACTGCTTGGGAGAGAAGGCCCTGGCGATCACAGGCGTGTCAGCTGCTCTCGCGCCTCATCTGCTCCAGGAAGCCCGTTCCCAAGCCCTGTGGCTTGGTTTGCGTCACCGGGAGGTGGCAACTGCAGAACTCGCTGATCCTGCCTACACCAGCAACCCACCAGACCGTTGCTACGCCTGCAAGCGGGAACTCCATGGCCTGTTGGCACAAATCCGTGCGAATGCTGGGGCTCGGCAAGTCCTCGACGGGGTCAACCTGGATGACCTGCAAGATCATCGACCGGGCCTCCAGGCCGCTCGAGACCACAACGTGCGTTCCCCCTTGGTGGAGGCCCGTATTGGAAAGGCTGGCGTCCGCCAACTGTCCCGTGCCCTTGGGCTGCCATGGTGGGATAAGCCGGCCCAGCCTTGCCTAGCCTCCCGCTTTCCCTATGGGGAACCCATCACGGCGGCCCGCCTGCAAAGGGTGGGGGCTGCAGAGGCTTGGTTGAGGGCTCAGGGTTTTGCAGATGTGCGGGTGAGAAGCCAGGGAGAAACAGCTCGAATCGAACTCCCCGCCGCCTGCCTGGCCTCGCTTTGCCAGAGTTTGGCAGTCGGCACTCTCCGTGAAGACATCGTCGAGGCCTTCAGGCAATTGGGATTCAATGCGGTGGCGCTGGATTTGGAGGGGCTGGTCAGTGGAAAACTCAACCGCGATCTCCAGGGGGGTTAGCCCTTGAAGAGCGCGGTTGAAGGTGGAACTCCATGCCTCAGGCGGTCGTTAAGCGAGGATCTCGATCTGCCTGACCGACCCCTACGGGCGTTTCCCTTCGAAAACTGGTGAGCTTGTGGTCAGCCGCTTCCAGCTCATTCACTAAGACCTGACAGGCACGCTCCGGCATGGTGTGATCCCCGCAGGTGAACACGTCCACAGCGGCGTAGCCAGATTCTGGCCAGGTGTGAATGGAAATGTGCGATTCCGCAAGCAGCGCAAGACCTGTCACCCCCTGCGGATCGAAGCGATGGGTGATCAGATGCAAAAGAGTGGCACCAGCACGTTTGGCTGCGCTCGTGATGGTGTTCCTCAGGAAAGCTTCGTCATCGAGCTTGGCACTGTCGCAGTTGTAAAGCTCGAGAATGCAATGCTTGCCAACCGTTTCTGTGGTGGGGACGGTAGGGGAGAGAGCGGGATGAGGGGAGGCCGCGCCCCATCCCGGGTTGGGATGCAGGCAAGACAGGCTCTGATTCATCAGGGTTTTGCTGACACAGTCACCCAACATAGGGGCAAACCTTCCTGGCTGATCGATCGGGTTGCCGTCTGGCTTTTTGGGGGTCTCAGCTCGTCTCTTCCAAAACCCCTGCGCGCATGGCGACCACCTGGGCTCTAGTGGACCATCCGCGGCTGAACATCTCCACGTGGGTGGCACTCACCAAGCACTGATGGCCCTCACCCACGGCCTCCAGCAACAGCTGCTGGCGTGTCGGATCCAATTCAGCCAACACATCGTCCAGCAGCAAGAGGGGGGGAGCCCCCACAACCGCGGTCACCAGCTCGAGTTCAGCCAATTTGAGAGCCAGCACCAGGGTGCGCTGCTGCCCCGCCGATCCATAGCGGCGGGCAGGCAGCTCTCCGAGACGCATTTCCACCTCATCACGATGGGGGCCCACCAGGCACTGTCCCAGCCGCTCTTCTTCGCTGCGCTGCTGTAGCAACTGGCTTTCCAGGGCCAGGCGCCAGGTGGCCTCCTCCACGATCTCGTCGGTGAGTCCAGCCTCGCTTTCGCCCAGGGAAATGGGTGTGCCACTTCGATAGACCAACTCGAGACGTTCAGCCCCTCCCCCCAGCCGTTGCTGCCATTGGGCCGCCAGGGGAGCGATCCGTTGCAGGGCCCGCAGGCGCCTGCGGTGCAGACGGGTGCCCAGCACAGCCATTTGGCCGTCAAAAACATCGAGCAGTCCGTCGTGGATCAAGCGTCGCCGCAAGAGCTGAGCGCGCTGGCGCAGCAGCCGGCCGTATTGGCTCAGCAGGACGCCGTACACCGGCTCAAGTTGCATCACCACTCGATCCAGCCACTGCCTGCGCAAGGCCGGCTCCCCCCGCACCAGGGCCAGATCAAGGGCACTAAAGCCCACGCAGCGCAAGCTTCCCAGCAGATCCACCTGGCGAACAAGAGTTTTGTCGTTGCGCAGAGCCTGCCGGCCGCCGCGACGTCGGAGCTGAAGCTCCAAGCCATCACCCTCCTCTGTGGTGGCGCGGATGTGGCAAGCGGTTTGGCCGCGACGAATGAGATCCTGATCGCTGCTGCAACGGTGGGAGCGCAGGCTGGTCAGCAGCTCCACACTCTCGAGCAGGTTGGATTTCCCTTCGCCATTGGCTCCCACCACAATCAGCCGAGGAGCCTGCAGGGTCAGCTTCAGGCTCTCGATGTTCCGAAACTGCTGAAGTTCAAGGCGCTGCAGCCGCATGGTTCGTTAGGGCGGCCAAGGGGTAAAGTAAGACTTCAGGCCTGTGCCTGAGATTGGTCAAACCTCAGGCGCGAGCCTGAAATGGGCATGTAGCTCAGTTGGATAGAGCATCAGATTCCGGTTCTGAGTGTCGGGGGTTCGAGTCCCTCCATGCTCGTCAACCCCCTGCCGGAACAGGGGGACTCGAGTCTTCCCACTGGAGCCCTGAAAGGGGTCTTCGTTAGAGGCTCGTGCTTTTTATCCATCTCCCTTGTCCTTCAGCTTGAGGCCCATCGCACGAATCCCTCCGGGATCGATGACAAACCCGGCGTGTTTGAGAGCGGCAAGGGCCTCTTTCGGGGCGGAGATGGAGATACTGCAGCCGCTGAGCTCCCTCCTTAGACGTTCCAGGGCCGCCACCACCAGCGCCCTGATCACCTCTTCCCGGGCCGGCTCGTCGGGAACGGTGAGGAGATCCCACAAATTGGCATTGAGAGCTTTGTCGCTGGTGGCGCGGATAAACCCCACCCAGCAACCCTGAGGATTCTGTACAACCAGATGCCAAGCGCTGTGACGAATCACGTGATTCCAGAGATCGGCACTTCGGGGCTGCTCTCCACAGCTCTTGAGGAGCTGATTGAGAGCCTCCACCTGCAAACTGGGTTGAACCAGGAGCCCATAGCCCTCTTGCAGGGGGCTGGACGATGATGGGCCGCGGAAAGGAAGCAACAAAGAAAGCTCTCGCACGTCAGCCGGTGTTCCGCATCCCTGCAGCGATGCCGTTGATCGTTAGCAGGGCACCTCTCAAGAGTTCGCTGCGGCTGTAAGTGTGACCATTCTCCGCCACGGCTCCTTCACTGGAGGCCTCACTGATGGGCGGTTGACGGTTTTGATCTCGCAGCCTTCTCAGCAAGGCCACCTGCAGGAAACCAAGGGGGATGATGGTGCGGTTGCGCAGATCCACTGAAAGCTGCAGGTTTGGATCGCCATCAAGGAGTCGCCGATGGTTGCTGATCAGCAGAATCAATCGGTGAGTAAGGGAAAATTCTGCGGCGATTGCATCAAAGATCTTGCTGAAAGCTTCCCGATTCTCTTGACGGCCTAGGTGGGTGACATAGTGCTTGGCAAGGTCAAGATCCACTTTGGAGAGAGTCATCTCCACCTTCGAGATCAACATTCGGAAAAATGGCCATCGCTGATAGAGAAGTTGCAGCAGCTCGATCTGCTCTGGATCGTGGTTCAATTCTTCCTCAAGAGCTGTGCCAACTCCATACCAACTTGGTAGAAGAAATCGGCTCTGGGTCCAGCCAAAGACCCAGGGGATGGCGCGCAGGGCTGAGAGATCCTTGGCCCCACTCTTTCGTCTTGCCGGTCGGCTTGAAATCTGAAGTTTGCTGATTTCCTCAATCGGCGTCACCTGTTGGAAGAAGGCTACGAGATCGGGATTGTCGTGAACCAGGGCCCTGTAGTGTTCGCGGGAACGGGAGGCCAAGCGTCCCATTAATTCATTCCAGCTGGGAGTGTCATCAATCCGCGTGCTCACTAAACTGCTTTGCAGAACAGCGGTCGACACCGTCTCAAGGTTGTAGAGAGCAAGCTCTGGCAAGGAATATTTTGATGCCAGCACTTCTCCTTGTTCAGTAATTTTTATCCGTCCGCACAGCGTGCCGCTGGGTTGGGCGAGAATCGCTTGATAGGCGGGGCCGCCACCACGGCCGACGGATCCGCCGCGGCCATGAAAAATTCGCAAGCAGACCGAATGCTCAGTCGCTAGCTGTTGCAAAGCGATCTGAGCGCGGTGAATCTCCCAATTGCTGGAGAGGAATCCCGAGTCTTTGTTGCTATCTGAATAACCAAGCATCACCTCCTGCAATGGCACCTGATTTTCTGATTTCAGTAACTGCCTGTAGAAGGGCTCCTGAAAGAGACGCGCCATCACAGCTGGCGCTCGTTGCAGATCCTCCACCGTTTCGAACAGTGGAATCACCAGCAGCTGGGATCGTTTCTCCACTGGATCCACCAGCCCAGCCTCCTTCGCCAGCAGCAATACCTCGAGCAGATCAGAAACCGTATGACTCATCGAGATCACATAGGTGCGGCAGATGCGCGAGCCAAACTCCTGTTGAAGTCTGTCCAACATCTGAAACACGGCAAAGGTTTCGGCCGTTGGCCCACTCCAGGTCGCGGCCGCTGGCAGCAAGGGGCGTCGTGTTTGCAATTCGGCCAACAGCCATTCCACCCGCTCCGCTTCCTCCATTTCGCCGTAGGGAATAGGGAGCTGGAGATAGCGGGTGAGTTCGTCGATGGCGTCGCTATGGCGTGTGCTTTCCTGGCGAATATCCATGCTGGCCAGGCAGAAGGCAAAAATATGCACTTGGCTCAGCAGGGCCGTGAGGCTCTCGCAATGCAGCCCAGTGGCCTGCAGGCTATTGCGAATCAGCTCGAGATCGTTGCGGAATTCTTCTTCGGAAGAATAATGGAGCTCTTGCGAGGTTGGCGCTTGAGCTAGACCGCCAGCCATCCGGCTTTGAGGACTTGGGGGTTCACTTGGAGGGGATTCCCAACCGGCCTCCGCGAGCTGGTGATTCCGCTTTTCAGAGAGATGGAGGCGCTCGAGCATATAGCTCAGTTTCAAACGGTAGGGTTCCAGGCGATAGCGAGCGGCCCGCTCTTCGTAGACCTCAGGGAACCGCAAACGATCCATCTCCAACGATTCCAATAGCGCGGGGGTGGGCCGACTCCATTGCATGGAGATGCTCAGCTGATCGCGCAATTCGGTCACGGCTTTGACGTAACGGTCGAGCATCAATTGGCGCTGATAACAGGCGGCCCGCCATGTGATTTCTGGAGTAACAGATGGATTGCCATCTCTGTCAGCACCGACCCAAGATCCGAAGGTGCAGAAGGCTTCACGAGGGGGCTCAACATCGGGATAACTGGCTTTCAGCGCAGAGCGGATGCGCTGTTGCAGCTGGGGCAAGGCATCAAACAAGACTTGCTGAAAATAGTGGAGAGCAAATTCAACCTCATCCAGTACAGAAGGCTTGAATTGATGCAGCTCGTCCGTGCGCCACCACAATCGGATCTCTTCTTCAAGCTGTTGGCGCAATAGGGCTTGATCATCCACATTCGTGGATTCTTCTAGTTTGTCGATCAACGATGCTACCCGTCTCTGCTTATGGCGCACAGTGTGGCGAACAATTTCCGTAGGGTGAGCAGTAAAGACCAAGCGAATATCTAGTTCACGCAGAAGATTTTCTAGGCTGCTGGGTGGGACGTTGAGGGCGCGCAAACGTTCAAAAAGCTGGCGAAAGGTCTCCGGCTCGCTCTGGTTTGCGAGGGGGGGCAGGAAGGGGTCCCACTCACCCAGGGCGCCGCCCTGCCGCAAACTCTCAACATAAGTATTCTCCTCAATGTGTTGCTCAATAATATTGATCAGTTGGAAGTAAAGAGAAAAGGCCCGTGCAGCTGCGATCCCATCGGCCAGATCCATCTCGCGAATCACCCTGTCAATGCCCTCAACATTGACGCCTGCGCTGCTGGGTTGGCTGCGGCTCCCCTCCTCTTGAGGGTCAAACCGGCCACTCAGCTCTTTTAACCGAATCAGTCGCTCCACCTGGCCCGGGGGACATTCACTGTGAAGAACCGAGAGCCAGAGATCTTCCACGAGCTCAAGCCGCTCGACCAGCAGCCGTGTCGTGCGTAAGGGCACTTCCGGTGCCTGGCGTTGAATGGAGGCGGGCTGCTCCCGCATAGGTGGTGTGGCGGAGGCTGCAGCCATGATCATCCCAAAGAGTGGGCGTGGTCTGTGGCGAACTGTGCCCAAAGGGAGGCATCTCTGGCCTCCATGGCCATGGCTTCCGTGGCAAGGATGCGATCGATGGGTTCTCCAGCCCGGTAACGCTCCAACCAGCGTATCGATTCGCTCCCCATGTTCAGCACAGCGTTCAATGGCTCAAGGGTGGGCTGAAGGGCCAGGGTTTGAGCGATCGGGGCCATGGCGGTCAGCTCCTGGCGCAACCATTCCCTGGCCTTGATCGGCTCGCCTGTGCGCCAGTGATTCAGGGTCGCCTCCAAGCCGCTCTGGGCCGCTGCCTTGTCGTTCTGATCGGCAAGGCTGGCCAGCTCCATCGGGCTGAGAGTGCTTGCCATCAGAGGGTCATGGCTTTGGGGCTCGCCCATCAGCTGAAGCAGCCTCAATTCGGCCCACGCCGTGACGGCGAGCAACAAGCAGGGGTCGCTGATCAGATCGCAGATGCGAATTTCCAGACGGTTGAGAGATTCTGGACGACGATCGCCATTGGGTCGCACGGAGGTCCACAGATGACGAACATTCAACATGCTGCCCTTGGCCAGTTGTTCTCGCATCCAGATCACATAATGGCTGTGGTCGAGAAAAAGGGGCACCTCTGGGGGTGTCAAAGGAAACTGCAACCACCGTTGCGATTGCGCACCAGTCGCTTGGCCGTCCAGAAAAGGTGAGCTAGCGCTGAGGGCCAACAACAGAGCCGCTTCACAGCGGAGAAGCCGCAGGCCTGCAAAGAGGGGCTCCATGGCCTCCATGCCTAGATTGATGTGCACGCTCGCGGTGACAACCCTGGTGCCGTAAAGCTGCTCAATGGAGCTGTGATAAGGGTTTTCAGGATCGGAGCGCACAAAACGGCTGCTGTCTCCCAAACTCAAGGTGCTGCCGGGAAGAAGGGTGAGATCCCGCGGGGCTAACCAGCTCCTGAGTTGTTGGCGGGGGGCAAGCAGATAGCCCAGTTGCCGGTGATAGTCGGCATCTGGGGGCGTGGTGTACTCCAAATTTCGGTTGTCTGGTTCGGTGACGAACCCGTCCAACGCGCTTGCGGCCTCTGCCGCACAGCCCACCACCGTGCCATCCCGCCTCCCGGTGAACATCTCCACCTCAAAGCCTTTGGTGAGCAAGGGGCCGCTCATGGATCCGGAGAATGGGGCCACTGCAGGCAGGCCAGAGCCTTGAGCATGCCACGGGCCTTGTTGAGGGTTTCCTGGTATTCCATTTCAGGCTGAGAATCTGCCACGATCCCGGCCCCTGCTTGCACCAACACCCGCCAGGTCCCCTCAGGCTCAGGGAGTACCACCATGGAGCGGATGGTGATGGCTGTGTTCAGGGCGCCGTTGAGATCCACAGCCCCATAAACGCCTGCGTAGGGGCCTCGAGCATCGGGCTCAAGATCATGAATCAATTGCATGGCACGAATTTTTGGTGCTCCACTCACCGTCCCTGCAGGGAAACAGGCCATGAGCAGATCCCAAACATCATGGTTGGCTTCCAGTTCCCCTTCCACCTGACTAACAATGTGCATGACGTGGGAGTAGCGCTCAATCACCATCAATTCGGTGACCTTCACCGTGCCAGGACGGCAGACCCGGCCCAGATCGTTGCGGCCCAGATCAACCAACATGACATGCTCGGCCCTTTCTTTTGGATCGGCAAGCAGCTCCGTTTCCAGCTCCCCATCCTCCTCCGCATCCTCACCCCGGGGCCGGGTGCCCGCGATCGGCCGGACAGACGCACGGATGTGGCCGTCTGGCAAGGGCTCCGCTTTCACCATGACTTCCGGGCTGGAGCCGATGAGGTACCAGTCGCCGAAATTGAAAAACGCCATGTAAGGCGAAGGATTCACCATTCGCAGGCTGCGATAAAGATCGAAGGGATCTCGCGAAACTCTTGTTTCCAGGCGCTGGCTGAGCACCAGCTGAAACACATCTCCTGCCGCAATGTGGTCCCGCCCCCGCTGCACAACTCGCTCGAAGTCTTGCTGTTGCCAGTTGCTGCGGCTCTTCAGCCCCTGGCTGGGGTCGGCTGCACTGACCTCGTGCCAGTCCAAAGGAGCGACACCCGGGGGCAGGGGCTCATGCATCTGGGCTTCGAGCCGGGAAATTCTGGCTGCAGCATGGTTCCAGGCCTGCTCTGGTTCAGCCCCCGCACTGAGATCGGCATAGGCGACAGCGGTGATCTGACGTTTCACCTGGTCGAACACCAGGAGGCTGTCGGCAAGCATCCAGCAGCCATCTGGTGGAGCCCCCGGTGGTGGGTGATGCACCGGCACAGTGGGCTCGATCCAGTGGATCAGCTCATATCCCCAACAGCCAAACAATTGCCCCACTGGGGGCAGGTGGGGCACAGGGGCCGGCCGTATGGGGGCCAAACATTGACGGAGCAACAGGAAGGGGTTGCCGGCCAGTTCATCTAGCCGACCATCGCGCCATTGGCGCTCTGCTTGTTCGCCTCGACAGGTGAGAGTCCAGAGAGGGTCACTCACCACAAAGCTCCAGCGGCCGAGCTGCTCGCCTCCCTCTACTGACTCCAACAGCACCCCCCGGTTTCCCCCAGCACCCACCTTGAGCCAGGTGGTGAGAGGTGTTTCCAGATCAGCGGGCCAGCATTTCCATAGGGGGATGAATGTGCATCCCTCCTGCACCTTGGCGAGATAGGCGGAGCGATCTGCTTTCAGATCAAGGCCTGGCATGGGCATGCAGCGTCACGGGGCTGGCAAAAAAAACGGCGGGTTCCCTCCCCGCCGCCTTCCTTCAGGACATGGGGATGAGAAGGAGGTTAGGAGTCGTAGGGGGTTTTGCCTGTGAACTTGAGGTTGGAAGGATTTTGATTTTCTCCAATCCGCCGTGGGTTGTGGCCAACGATTGGACGGCCTTCATTCACTTTTTCAGGAAAAACACCATCCTTGGGATGAAGGAATTCCACATCCCCGCCAGGATAGATCCGATAGACCTTGTAGTCTTCGATCTTGGGCTTGAATTTGGTGCGGAGCTGGGTGCCCAGGGCCAGGCACTGCTCCTTCCGGGCGAAATACATGATGTTTTCCCCGGCATTCATTTCCGCTGCGCCGCCCGTGGGCAACTCGAAAATCTGAGCTGAGGGGCTCGTCCAGGTGATGGCGTATTTCTCTTCGGTTTCAGCGGCATTCAGCAGGCCGCCTGTGCTGCCGATGTATTTCGGAAGTTGACCGTTGAGGGCCGTTGCTGGCATGGCTCTGCTGTCCGTTTCAGGCGGAAGCTAGCACCGTGCTTTTGGCCGAATGAACAGGGCGGCGTCACTCTTCACACCCCGTCAACAAACCGCGCCTATCCCCCCCTCTCCGCCAGGGGAAAGAACACCGTGAGACTCGAGCCTCCCCGTTCTGTGAAGCGTCCCCCCAGGCGATGGAAGAGCAGTTGGGTGGCCTGTCGGCTGAGGTTCAGGCTTCCAGTGGTGGGATTCCAGCTGAGCACCGGGCCCACGCGGGCACTCTCCTTGTGGGCCTCCGCTGTGGGGTGAGCTCTGCGCTGGGCGGGATCATCACTGCTCAGCTGCAGTTTCAAGCGTTGGCCGGCGGGGTGGAGCCGCAACCACACCTGGCTCCCTGCGGGGAGAGTGCGGCAGAAGCGATCCATCAGCCCTCCCAGCATCGTTTCCAACCGCACCGGATCACTGAGCACAGGCGGAAGATCCTCTGCAATGGAGAGTGTGAGCTTCAGATCGCGACGGCTCAGCTGTCGCTGCCAGAGTCCCTCCAGATGGTGCAGCACGGCACTGAGATCCGTGCGCGCCAACTCACTGGCTGCCAGGGGTTGGCCGCGACCAGGCTGTCGCTGCAGTTCGGCCGCCAGAAAGATCAGCCCGAAGCGATCGATCTGCTCGGTGCACTCCCCATCGATTTGCTCCAGCCTCTGACGCACGACGGAAGGGAGATCGCTGCGGCGCAACAGGGAGCGGATCAGCGTGCGGATGGTGGCTAATGGTGTGCGCACCTCATGGGTGAGCGCCTCAAGCAGAGCCAGCTCTGCGGCCACATCCTCTTTCGAGGCTGCCGAACTCGCCCCGGAGGCTGGTTCCACAGGCTGCAAGGTGACGCTCGGAGCAATGGCAGCGACACGTTCTGCGAGGAGGGGCCAAAAGCGCGTCCCCAACGCGGGATCATTGTGCAGAGGGCCGAGAGCCTTCAGCCGCTGCCTGAAGCGAACCGCCGCTGCCGGGTCATCCTCGCTCAGACGCTCGTCCAGCCCTTGAAGCGCCCGAGTGATCACAGAGGCCTCAAAGCGCACAACCAGACGGCGGGCCAAGGGGGGACCATCCAGCAGCAGTGCCACCTGCAAGCGTGGCGTGATCAACACCAACAGGGGGTCGTTGCCATCTTCCTGACGCAGGGGAAGCCGTTGGAATCCCTCATGGGCTTTCATTCCTGCCGGCTCCTCCCCCCCGGCCGGGAGCAGCGGTTGGTTTTGGGGCAGCACGTCCTGAAGTCCTGCCGGGATCCAGATCCAACCGCCAAGGTGAAGAAGCAGCTCTGGTTCGTAGAGCGCTGGGAGGGGGGAGGCCAACCACACCCCCTGGAGAGGGGTGGCGTCTTTGAGGAGCAGATCCTCTTGGAGGGTGGCAAGGGCAGCCCACCACAGCCGGCGCACACAATCTTCATCGCAGCGGCCTTGGGGAACTCCGCTGCAGAGCTGGTGCCTGAGGGTGACGAAGTTCACCTCCAGCGCTGGCTGAGGCGGCTTCGGCGGCTCACAGAGGCACAGAAGCCGATGGAAAGAAAATTCACGAGCATCGCCGAGCGCCCATAGCTCAGCCATGGCAAGGGGATCCCGGTGACCGGACCGAGGCCAATGGTCATACAGATGTTCACCACCACTTGAAACATCAGCATCGCCCCCACTCCCACCACAACGAGGGATTCCACGTCCGTGCGGGCGTGCATGGCGATGCTCAACAACCGCCAGCACAGCAACAAATACGCTGCCACGATCAAGGTGGTGCCCACAAAACCCATTTCCTCTCCCAGGGCACTGAAGATGAAATCGGTGTGCTGCTCAGGGATGAAACGCAACTTGGTGAGCTGGCCATGCATCAATCCCGTTCCCCAGAGCCCGCCCGAACCAATTCCCACCTTGCTTTGGAGAAGGTGGTACCCCCCACCGAGGGCATCCTTGGCGGGATCAAGAAAGAGCACGAGCCGTTCCCGTTGGTAATCCTTCAGTCCGTGATTCCAGAGTTGGGGGGTGATGGCAGCGAAGAGGACTTGCACAGCCGTGACCACTGCGAGACCGATCCGCCTCCAAGGCAGGGATCGCCAGGCGAGCAGGGCCATCAAGGGGACCCAGATGGCCAGCCCCCAGGGGGCAACCCCGGAGAGGATGGCCGCGATGAGAGGGG
Source organism: Cyanobacteriota bacterium (assembly GCA_035284785.1). Lineage (GTDB taxonomy): Bacteria > Cyanobacteriota > Cyanobacteriia > PCC-6307 > Cyanobiaceae > Cyanobium. The sequence continues at coordinate 34,184 of JAYKHK010000142.1, forward strand.
ACAACAGCAGCAGCAACCAGCTGGCTGGCAAACCTGCCCAGAAGAGCATCACCAGCAGGATGGCTCCAAAAACCAGGGACGTGCCCAGATCGGGTTGCACAAACACCAAAGCCCAGGGAATGCTGATCAGGGCCATGGGTCTGATCAGATCCACTGGCCTCTCCACCGGGTAGCGGGCCAAAACCCCAGCAAGCAACAAAATGGCAGCCACCTTGGCAAATTCCGAGGGCTGCACATGAAAACCAGCGATGTTGATCCAACGCTGGGCGCCCAGGGCTGAGGTGCCCACAAATCGCACCGCCAAGAGGCTCAAGTTGGTGAGGATGTAAAGAGGCCATTGCACCAGCTGCAGCCGATCCAGAGGGAGCCGGGCCGCGAAGAGGGCAAGCACAATGCCGACGGCCGCCGTAATCCAGTGTTGATACCAATCGGCGTAATCGGCTTGCCGTTGGGTGCTGGCGATCAAGATTCCCGCCAAGAAACAAAGCAAGAACGGAACCCCCCAAAGGATCCAATCGATGGAGTCGACTTTGAGCCTCAGCTGGCGGGAGGAGGTCCGGCTGCTGGCCCGGCGATGCTCAGCGAGAGCCACCATGGGGGTTAAAGCGTTGCTCCATCGAGCGAGAGGCGATGGCTCAGCGTCTCGGCCAGAGCCGCGAAAGCCTGGGCTGTCGCCGATGTGCTGTGTGCAAGCACGATCGGACGACCCTCATCCCCACCTTCCCGCACGAGGAGTTCCATCGGCAGTTGGGCCAGGAGGGGAACACCCGCTTCATCGGCGAGCCGTGCGCCTCCACCACTGCCGAAGAGGGCGTAACGCCGATCTGGCAAATCGGGGGGGAGAAACCAACTCATGTTTTCCACGACGCCCAGCACGGGCACGCCCATCTGCACAAACATCGCCAGACCCCGCCTGGCATCCTGAAGAGAAACCTGCTGGGGTGTGGTGACGACGATGCCCCCACCGATAGGCACAGCCTGGGCCAGGCTGAGCTGGGCATCGCCCGTGCCGGGCGGAAGGTCAACCACCAACACATCCCGCTCCCCCCACTCCACCTGATACAGAAATTGCCTGATGATGCCGTTGAGCATCGGCCCACGCCAGATCACTGGCTGGTTCTCCTCGATCAGCAGACCCATCGACACCATGGCGAGACCGCAGGTCTCTATCGGTTGCAACACCTGATCGGAGCCGCTGCCGCGCACCTCCGGCACCCTGCCTGCGACACCAAGCATCGTGGGGGCATTCGGACCATAAATATCGGCATCGAGCAGGCCCACTCGCAGACCTTTTCGAGCCAAAGCACAGGCTAAATTGACAGCCACGGTGCTTTTGCCAACACCGCCCTTGCCGCTGCTCACGGCAATCACCTGCCGCACACCAGGAATGGCCTGGCGAGTAGGCACACCGGTGCCAGGGGAGGAGCCATGGCCTGCCGCCCCGATCGGCCCTGAAGAGGGAGGGGGAGCCAGCTCGATTTGCACGTCCTCAATTCCGGTGAGCGGCAGGAGCGCCCCCCGCGCTTCCGCAACAATGCGATCCCGTTGGCCACTAGCAAAGTTGGGTAGTGCCAAACGAAAGATCGCGCGCGATCCCTGCACCCGAACGCTATTGATCCAGCCAAGCTCCAGCAAAGACCGATCCGTGCCTGCATCTCTGAGGGGCTTCAGGGCCTCGATCGCCTGATGCTCAATCTGGTTTAGGGATGGATCGAGCCCAGGATCGGCGCTGGATGAAGACATGGGCGAAACAATCCTTCCCGGCGGTTGGTCGGGATCCTAGAGACCAGCTGGGGTGACAGAGCCTCTCGATGGGTTGTGGATCACCCCAACGGACTGGGAAGGTTGGGGAATCTCCAATCACCTCCCTCGATGGCCACCTCCCTCCCCAACGAGACGCCCCCGGCTGCGTCCAGGAGTCGGGCCAGGGATCTGCTGATGGGGCTACAAGATTCGATCTGTGCTGGGCTGGAAGCACTGGATGGGGAGCAACGCTTCCTGGAAGAAACCTGGCAGCGTCCGGAAGGTGGGGGTGGTCGCTCGCGGGTGATGAAGGCTGGCCGGGTCTTTGAGCAGGGCGGGGTGAATTTCTCAGAGGTCCAGGGAGAGGAACTCCCCCCCGCGATTTTGAATCAGCGCCCCGAGGCCAAGGGGCACCCCTGGTTTGCGATTGGTACGTCCATGGTGCTGCACCCCCGCAGCCCATGGGTGCCCACCGTGCATCTCAACTACCGCTATTTCGAGGCAGGACCGGTGTGGTGGTTTGGGGGAGGAGCTGATCTCACGCCCTATTACCCCTTCCTGGAGGATGCCAAACACTTTCACGGCACCCTCAAGGCCGCTTGTGGGGCGGTTGATCCTGCCTACCACTCGATCTTCAAACTCTGGTGTGATGAGTACTTCTACCTCAAGCACCGCGGCGAGACTCGGGGAGTTGGCGGCATTTTCTATGACTATCAAGACACCAGCGGCGTCCTCTACAAGGGGCCAGATCCTGAGGGGCCAGCAGCTGTGGCCTCACGGGCCATTGGCCCAATTCAGCAAAACTGGGAGAAATTGTTTCATCTCGCCCAATCCTGTGGCGAGGCGTTTCTACCCAGCTACATCCCGATTGTGGAACGTCGGCAATCGCTTCCTTGGGGGGAGAGAGAGCGTCAGTTCCAGCTCTATCGTCGCGGGCGTTATGTGGAATTCAATTTGGTCTTTGACAGGGGAACGATCTTCGGATTGCAAACCAATGGCCGCACCGAATCGATCTTGATGTCGTTGCCCCCGTTGGTGCGTTGGGAATATGCCTATGTGCCAGAGGCCGGGAGCAGGGAGGCGCTGCTTACAGAAGTGTTCACTCGCCCTCAAAACTGGCTGGAAGACGCGTCACTTGAGAGCCGCTGCGCTGCATTGCAGGCGGTGAACTGACCTGGGCCGCAGGCCTCCTGTCAGACCTGCTGCCCAGGCCGATCTCCAGCGCCTGGACGACCCGTTGGGCCAGGAGTTGCACGGTTCGCTGGCGTGTTCGAGGATCGCGGAGCGAGGCCTCCAATCTTCCTTCCAACTTGCCAAGTTCAAGAATGGCTACGCCTCGCTTGGGCCCACCCAGACGATCGCGAAAATTCATCGGATAAGCCCCGAATTCCTGGGCCAGGCTCTCATCAATGCGGCTGAAAGGCCTGTGGAGTGGGGGAATCAGACCGGAGCCCACTCCCGAAGGACCATAGGCATCAAAGTGAATCTCAAAGGCGTAGCCATCGGCGAGGGCGTGTTGCCGCCCCACACTCCAATTTGTTCCTGGATGGTCTGGGTCAAGGATCGTGCGCACCGGGGGCTTGTAGAAGTCGATCCGCAATCCACGTGCCCGTCCCAGGGTGGCCACGGCATGGGCGAGCACAAGATTCCAGTAGTGCTCGTCGCTGATGCCCTGCATCATCGGGGCGGCGCCCAGCACACCCACGGCCTCTCCGCTGGTGCCGGAGCCAGCTATCCCCTGGGAATCGGCGTGGCCAGCCATCACCAGGATTGGCGTGTTGGGATCAACCGTGCGAAGCCCAATCCAATCCTTTTTCATGCGGCTGCGCACGCCCGTCAGCGGATCCACAGCCCCGGGACTTCGGGACGCAAGAACATTTCGTGCCGCGGACGCATCGGTCGTTCCTTGGGTGCGGAGCGGTTGCGCTCCAGCAGGGGCGGAAGCCAGGAAAGGGCTGGAGAGCGCCAAGCTGAACGTGGGGGCGAGGGTGGCCAAAAGCAACCTTCGACCTTGTGTGGAAAGGAAAGAAGACATGGATCGATGGTTCAGATGGGTGAACTCAGCAAGCGGCCGTCACTGGCCAGTCCTAGAGAGGGCCCCAGTTCCTTCTCCATGGCGATGAGTTCGTCTCGATGGGCCCGCAGTCGAAGGGTGCTCCCTCCACCGGCAGTCTCATCGATGAGCCGGAGTTCCAGGCTCTCTGGGCGAGCGGCCCGGCGCCAGTAAATCCGCCCGGCCAACGGCCCGAGGAGGGCCAGGGCAAGAATCCACCAGCCCACCACGGGAAAGAGCTGGTGGAGCACAAGGCCAAGGCTGACGGACCCAAGGCTCGCCAGGCATGAGAGCAAGACTGCCAGGGCAAGACTCGCTTGCACTTGACCCGAAAAGCAGAGCACTTGCCGCTGTGGATCCTTTGCGGTGGGATGCCACCCCCTCTGCTTCAGCCAGGCCACCAACCCTTCGAGCACTTCCAGGGCGGGACGAGGTGATTGCACGTCCACCACGGTTGTGCGGTCTTTGCTGGCGGCGCGCAGGAAAAAGACCAGCCCGATCGCTAGCAACAGGGTGAGCAGCAGGGTGGAGCCAAGGGGAGCCATCAATACGCTGCAAACCTTTTTTCGATTCTCGCCTGGATTGCGGACTGTTGGGGCCAGCTGAGGCCGGCTTGGCAATGGCCCAGCATGGCAATCAGTTGACATGGTGGCGATGACTGAGGCTCCTTCCGCTGGCCAACCCACGGTTGGCTCTGCAACCAGCGGTTCTGCAAAATCCTTGCCTCCGCCAGCCCGTTTTGCCGTGTTCGATGGCGACCTCGATGAGGAGTGGCTGGCACTCTTCGGGCAGGCGGCAGGCCTGGCTGTGGACACGGAAGCCATGGGGTTGATGCATGGCCGAGATCGGCTTTGCCTCGTGCAGATTTGCGATGCAGAGGATCGGGTGTGCTGCATCCGTTTGGCCCGGGGCCAGCGTGAAGCCCCGCGGCTGAAGAACCTCTTCGAAAATCCGGCGGTGGAGAAGGTGTTTCACTTCGCCCGCTTTGATGTGGCCGCCTTGGCTGAAAACCTGGGCATCGCTGTGAATCCGATTTTTTGCACCAAGATCGCCAGTCGCCTGGCACGCACCTACGCGCCACGCCATGGACTCAAGGAAGTGGTGAATGAATTGGTGGGAGTGGAACTTGACAAGCAGGCCCAGAGTTCCGATTGGGGAAGCGTGGAAGAACTCAGCCCGGCCCAGCTGGCGTATGCCGCTGGCGATGTTCGCTGGCTCCTCCCAGCCCGCTCACGGCTTGAGAGCATGCTCCGCCGAGAGGAGCGTTGGGAGTTGGCTCAGCAGTGTTTTGCCTGTGTGCCTGTGTTTGCAGCTCTGGATCGGCAGCGCTTTGGCTCGGTGTTTGAACACTGAACGGCTCTCCAGCGGCGCTAGTCCTCTGTCATGAAGTTTTCCTCGCTGCTGAGGGCAGCGAGCTGGGCATCCAGCAGGGCCTGGGTGTCGATGCCGGAGGCCTTGGCTTCCGCCAGAATTTGTTCGGCCAATGCGATGCGTGCG
>JAYKHK010000143.1:0-6522 GCA_035284785.1 Cyanobacteriota bacterium
TCAAGCCCCTGGATATTCGCGAGGCCCTGTTCCGGGCCCAGGAGCCCCTCAGCCTCGACGGTCATCACCCCCACGACCAGGAGCTCCGCCTGCTCGACAGCCTGGCCTGCCAGCTCAGTCGCCCCCACGAACAGGTCACCTCCACCCTGATGCGCCAGGACATCCAGCGGCTGCTCGCCCAGCTGCCTCCCCAGGAAGCCGAACTGCTGCGGCTGCGCTACGGCATCGGCGAGACCGAACCCCTCAGCCTCAGCGCTGCGGCCCGGCAGATGGGCATCACCCGGGACATGGCCCGGGGGCTTGAACGGCGGGCAACAGCTTCAATCCGCAGACTTTCGGGTGAATACCTCGATTATCTGGAGGCCTGACGTTCACGCCCTTGGACATGCCTTGATTGTCCACTTAGGTGCTGTCCTTGAGGGGATTAAAAGCTCCCTTGGGACCATCCCCATTCCATGGAGCCAGCTTGACCAACAGGATGAATCCAGGCAGGGAGCTAAGGACCGTGAGCAGGAAGAACGGAGGCCAACCCAGCCGCTCAGCAAGGGCCCCAGCCGGTACCGATAACAAGGACCGGCTCAATGCATACACCCCCGAAAGTAATGCATACTGAGTGGCCGAAAAACGGGGATTGCAGAGACTCATCAAGAGCGCCACAAAAACGGCACCAACCATCCCACCACCGATGTTTTCCAGGCTCACTGCAGCAATCAGCCCAGGGAACCCCCCGCCGAAACGGGCCAATGCCCAATAGCTGAGATTGCCAAGTGCTCCGATCAGCGAAAAGATCCATAGACAGCGATTCATGCCGATGTAACTAAACAAAGCACCTCCGAGAACGGTTCCAAGCATCGTTGCCCCGATCGCCCATCCCCCCTGCACGACGCCGATATCGGCATCTGAAAACCCTTCAAGCTTCAAAAAGGGAATCGCCATGGCAGACAACAAGCCATCTGGCCAGCGGTAGAACAACACAAGCAGGAGCAGCTGCCACGTTCTCCCTGGGCCGGCACGATAGAGGAATTCCCGAGCCGGACCCAGGATGGCCATGCGCAATGATTTCACTTCATGCAAAACGGGCTGAAGTCCTGGTCCCACAACGGTGATTGGAACAATGCTTGCCATCAACGCAGCACTGCCGATGAAGGCCACAGGCCAGCCAAATCGGCCCGCCAACAGGAAGCCACCTGCGCCAACAGCAAGCATTGCCGCCCTGTAGCCCAGGCTGGCGGCTGCAGCACCCGCGCCCCGTTCTTCCTCCTGGAGAAGGTCGGTACGATAAGCGTCAATGACAATATCCTGAGTAGCACTGCAAACAGCCAGAATGATTGCTGCCAGCCCAACTACGAGCAAGCTTTCCTGACTGGATCCTGGCCTTAGAAAGGCCATCATGGCCATCACAATCACCAGTGCAATCTGCAGCGCGAGAATCCATCCCCTACGGCGATCCGGCCAAGGGATCGGCCAACGATCAAGCAAAGGTGCCCAAAACAATTTGAAGGTGTAGGGCAGTTCGGCCACTGGGATCAAGCCAATCAGAGCAAGGGGAATCCCGCTTGCCGTGAGCCATCCCTGCAGGAGCCGACTGCCGACCATCAAGGGAGTGCCACTGGCCACACCCTGGGCTGCCACCATGGCAAGACGGCGAACGCTGATTGATTTCTGGCCCATGGGGTGAATCATAACGCCGAGGATTGGCGTGGAACTTCTCTATTGCCAATCGCGGGTACTGAGAAACCAGGAGATTCCGATTGTCGCCATGCCTCTGTGAGTCGTGGCAACCAGATCGTGTCGCGGCTCACTCGGGGGTGAAATGTCTGCAGTGAACCTTGGCCCCGGAGCTCTGCGGTTGCGTGAGTGGGTCAGGCAGGTTTCCGCTTAGGGTTGGGCTGGAATCCGAGATGCCGTGCCATGGGATGCCCGAGGTGTGGCTGCCGGATGGTCACGCGCTCGACAAGCACTCGAACCGGCCTGGCTTGCTGCGATTGTGGGGCACTTCTCCAACAGGGAGGGAGCCGCAGTGGGAGCTCAGTGAACTGGTGGATTGTGATGATGCTCTTTGGCTCTTTACTGGGCGCGATTGCGCTCTTCACGGCCAGCGATGAGCAGTCTTCAGGCAGCGGACCTGAGGTAACGCCCAGGGAGGCGCTGCTGAGGTTCAGATCGCCCCATGCAGACTGAACCGGCCGAACGCTTAACCTTCCCCAACCCTTCCCAGCCCGGATGGACTGATCGCAATGGCCTTGGATGTCCTGACGAACCGAGTCAGGGGCCTGCAGCGCTGGCGTCAAAAGCTCACCGTCCCGCAGTTCACGGTTGTGACCGGGGCGCTTGTGATCCTGCTGGGCACCTTCATCCTGTCGAGTCCCCTCTGCTCCACAGACGATGTGGGCCTCTGGGAAGCCCTGTTCACGGTGACCTCGGCGATCACGGTGACCGGACTGTCGATCATTGACGTCAGCCGTGATCTCACCCCCCTGGGGCAGGTGGCCCTTGCTGGCTTGATCGTCACCGGCGGTCTGGGGCTGATGGCGATCACCACCTTCCTTCAGGGTTTCGTGCAAGGGCGCAGCGGCCTGCGCAACCGCCTGGATCGGGGCAGGGCGCTGGATGAATTTGGGGTCGGCGGCATCGGGCCGACCTTCAACGGCATCCTGGTTGCCGGATTTTGCGTGATGGGTCTGGGCACGGTGGTGCTCTACACCTTTGGCTTCACCGACATCACCAGCCCCCTGGATCGCCTCTGGGCTTCGTTGTTTCACTGCATCAGCGCCTACAACAACGCTGGTTTCGGTCTCTGGAGCGACAATCTGGTGCGTTATCGGGACAACCCGGTGGTGAACGGGGTGATCGGCAGCCTGATCGTGGTGGGGGGGATCGGCTGGCGCGTGATCAACGACGTGTGGGCCAAGCGCTTTCGCCTTGGGCGGATTCGTCGGCTCAGTCTGCACACCCGGCTGGTGTTGCGCAGCACGGTGCTGCTGATCCTGATGGGCGCTCTGGGGTTGCTGTTCACGGAACACTTTGCCAAGGGCGGGGTGGTTTCAGATCTCACACTGCTGCAGCGCCTGCAGGTCACCCTGTTCCAGTCGATCACCACGCGCACAGCCGGCTTCAACACCGTGCCCCTGTCCGTGGAGACCCTTACGGAGGCTGGCCTGCTGCTGATGATCGTGTTGATGTTCATCGGAGCCAGCCCCGGGGGCACCGGCGGCGGCATCAAGACCACCACCTTCGCCTTGCTGATGGGTGCAACCAAATCCACGCTTGAGGGTCGTAAGCAGGTTTTGATTCGCAATCGCGAGATTTCCAGTGAACTGCTGCTCAAGGCTGTGGGGGTCACCCTGGCCTCCGGACTGTTTGTGCTGCTGATGGCCCTGCTGCTGGGAATCGGCGCCACCGACGATGGCAACCTGACTGGCATCCGCTTCAGCTTCCTGGAGAAGCTGTTCACCTGCATGTCGGCCTTCTGCACCGTGGGGCTGGATCTGGGTGTCACCGCAGAGCTCAACCGCTGGGGTCAGCTGGTGCTGATGGTGGGCATGTTCGTGGGACGGTTGGGGATCATGCTGCTGTTGGCCGCCCTGTATGGGAACAGACCCCCAGACCGGGTCGGCTACCCCCGCGAGGACCTCTTCCTCTGATCGCTTGCCAACCGCCTCCAGCCCATCGCTCCGACCCCGTTTCATGGACACCAATCCCTCGCCCCACCCCTGGTGGCATTGGCGCACGGAGAAGCAGGGGCATCGACGAAGCTATGCCGTGATCGGTGTTGGTCGGTTCGGCTCATCCGTGATTGAGGAGCTGATCCGTTCCGGCGCCGAAGTGCTGGCGATCGACAACGATCAGAAGGCGGTGGATGCCCTGCGCCTGATCGACGCTTCAATCGAAGCGCGGGTCGTGGATTGCACCGATGAAGATGCCCTCAGAGCAGCCGGCGCTCTCGAGATGGGCACAGTTGTGGTGGCCATGCGTGAGCCGATTGAAGCCAGTGTCACTGCCACTCTCATCGCCAAGGTTGCAGCCGGTTCCAAGGTTCAGCAGGTGATCGCCCGGGCAACGTCCGACCTGCACATGAAAATGCTGAAACGGGTGGGAGCTGATCGGGTGGTGTTCCCGTCCAAGATGCAGGGCCTTCGCCTGGGCATGGAGCTGGTGCGTCCAAACCTGCTGGATCGGCTGCGCCTTGACGACGTCAACAGCATTGAAGAAATCCGGGTTCCCGAATCCTTCATTGGCCACTCACTGAGGGAACTCAATCTCCGCAAGAACTTTAATATCAGCGTACTGGCGGTCGGCCCTGACAATCATTTATGCGTTAATCCGCCAGCATCCCACGTTCTCGAGGAGGGCCACATGCTGGTGGTGATGGGCTCCAGTGAGCATCTGGCCAAGTTACCAGGCCGTTAACAACAAGCAATTCTTTCGTAGCGGATTCAATGTTGAGACTTCGACTATCGGCCACCAGGTTCAGTTGCACTTGAATTGGCATCGGCTGCAGGCACTTGCAGGGCGGTGACAAGGATCTTGTCGACTCTTTTGCCATCCATATCAACCACTTCAAAGCGATAGCCACGCCATTCAAAGTGGTCGGCTTCATGGGGAATGCGCTCCAACACATGCATCACAAAGCCTGCCAGCGTGTGATAGCGACCTTCCTGGGCAATGCCGAAAATGTCGTGGTCGATCAGTTCGGTAAAGGCATCGAGATCCAGTCCGCCATCCACCAGCCAGGATCCATCATCCCGGGTCACCACCAGTGGACCTTCTTCATCCTCAATCGAGGGTAGATCACCCACGATCCCCTCCATCAGGTCATTGAGAGTTACCAATCCGGCTACTCCGCCAAACTCATCGGTAACCAAAGCAATGTGGATACGGCTATGTTTGAACTGCTCAAGCACGGAAAGGGCGCGCGTACTTTCGGCCACAAACAATGGAGGCTGCAGCAATTCCTCAAGATCAATCGGATCACCGGCACACTTGGCGACAAGGATGTTGCGCACTCGCACAACACCAATGCAGTCATCAAGACTGCCTTTGGCAACAGGAAAGCATGAGTGGTTGCTTTGCAGCATCTCCTCCAAGCTTACGTCGAGTGGCTCCTCGATATCCAGCCAGCAAATGTCGGTACGCGGCGTCATCAGGCTCTTGATCGGGCGATCTCCCAGGCGCAGCACCCGCTGCACCATGTCATGCTCCACCTCCTCAAAAACTCCCGAGTCGGTGCCCTGTCGGAACATGGCTTTGATTTCGTCCTCCGTGATGTCCTGTTGATTGGTTGTTGAGACACCGAGGACCTTCAACAAAACCTCAGTGGAGTGACTGAGCAGATGGACAAGCGGGCCGCTCACCCTGGATAACCAGCGCATGGTGGGCGCTGTGGCACAGGCGAGCCGCTCAGGATTCGCCAGAGCCACTCGTTTGGGAACCAGTTCACCCACCACCACAGACAGATAGGTGATCGCGGCTACAACCAGGCCGAAGCTCAGCAGCTCGCTGTAGGCATTCAGCAGGGGAACCTGTTCCAGCCAGCCATCGAGCTTCTGGGCCACAGTGGCACCACCAACGGCGCCACTGAGGATGCCGATCAGAGTGATGCCGATCTGGACGGTGGACAGGAACTGGTTTGGAGCATCCGCAAGCCTCAGGGCCACCCGGGCAGAGCGTTGCCCCTGCTCCGAGAGCTGCTCCAGGCGGTGACGACGGGCCGAAATGATTGCAATCTCGGCGCCCGAGAAAACGCCGTTGGCAGCAATCAGCAGCAGGATGACCAGAATATCAAGGAACAAGCGGTTGAAGCGGGCCTGGGTTGACGGATGCACTGTAGTCGCCTGGCCCACAAGTGGCGCCAACTGGCAATCGCAGGCCACCCCGATGATCGATCAATGTATTGATCAATAGAGCTGAAGCAATTCACAAATCAATCGCCCATCCAGCCCCAGAAAGCAAGTCTTAAGTGGCCAATCTGCCAACAAACCAGTGAATGGAGAAATCTTCAATTGCTGTGGATTGCCGAAGTCGTCAGCTCAGCAAGCCCACCGATCCGGCACGCACGCTCAACCAGGGGGCTTTTTGCCTTCTGGACGTGATGATGGACTCTGCTTGTGCGCTCCGGAGGGTCGGGCGTGGACGCCGCCAGCTGGAGCGCTGGGTTTCCGATCAATCAGACGATCCGTGAAGTAGACCAGAAACAGAGATCCTGCCGCCGCAGAGGTAATCAGGCCCCTGCAATGATCCGATCCATTGGGCCGATGGCGAAGGCGGATTGGGCACAACCACTGCCCTTACTGATCGGAGCGTGATCGGCCGCCGGATCGCACGAGATTCAGCACAACCCAGATCACGACGGCCAGAACAGCAATAACCAGTATGGGCTTGATGACGGCACTAATATCACCAATCCACACGCCGACTTTTTGATACCCCTCGCCCAGTGCCTGTCCAGCCATTGTCAGAATCAGGATCCAAAGCAGACTGCCAGCGGTGGTCCATGCCAGAAAGCGCACCTGGGGCATCATT
>JAYKHK010000144.1:0-3950 GCA_035284785.1 Cyanobacteriota bacterium
ACTCCACCTTCTGAAGCAGAACATCGTGCCAGCGGGCTGCGGTGGCAACCCACGACTCCAGCGCAGGGGTGTCCAGTTGTTGGGCCGTTTCGAAGGGGTGGGGTTTGAAGACCATCGCGGCAGGCCAGGGGGAGCCCGGCGGCAAGCCGCTGCCTTGGCGGATGCGCTCAGCGAAGGCCCGGGCTTCCTCGCCGGGCAAGGTGTCGAGGAGACGGGCCGTGACGGAGGCGAACTGCACCACGCCCTCCAACCCCTCGGGCGGCGACACTGTGGGGTCACACAACACCGCCTCAAAGGAGGGCTCTCCGATCTGGCGGTTCCAGCGGCGCTCCACCAGGGCGCTGATGCGGCTGATCACCTCACGGCGTTCGGTCGCTGGCAGCTGATCCCGCAACAGGGCGGCGACCTCAGGCAGCACCTCAAACTGAATCTGCTCCGGCCTCAAAGGCTTGGTGCTGGGCTTCTTCGCGTCAGAAGAGGCCTGCTTGCGCACCACCAGGCCGCCGGTGAGCACCTCGGCGATCGGCAGCGAATCGGCCACCTCCGGCAGCTTCGCCGCCTTGAGCAGGCCGATCACCGGAAGGGTGAGCAACGGAGCTGTCGCCATCACCCTCAGCAATTGCTGGGCCTGGGGGGAGGCCGTGGCCTGAAACGCCTCCCAGCGGGCTGAGGCCTCCTCAACCGTGAGCGGCATGGGGGAAGGCGCTGGCGCCGAGAGGTCGCGATCGCCCAGCAACTGCTCCAGCCGTTGCTCGATCAGGGTTCCAGGCAACAGAGACACCCCTGGAGTGGCATAGGCGGGATTGCCCATCAGCACGGCACACCAGGTGCCCAGAGCCTGGCGATCCAGGGGCAACACCGGCAACGGCAGAACCAGCTCCGGCGGCAAGGGCTCCTCCCACCAGTTCAGGGGGTCGGCCCCATAGGCCGGATTGGCAGCGGCGGGGCTTGAATTGCGCACCTTCACCCGATCCACCGCCGCCAGAGCCGTGCGGTTCCAGTACCAGATCGGCAGGGGTTGCAGGATCGCCGTGGGGCAAGAACGGGCCCACATCGCCAGCGCCGCAAAGATGGGACCATCCCACCAGTGCCGGCCGGCGGTGTCGCTGAGGAACAGCAGCAACGTGCGGCCTCCCGGCTGCAGCTTGGCCGCTCTCGTCAGCCGCTCCACTACCTTCCTGCGGGAATCCATATCCTTGGGGCGCACCACCGGCGCAGGCTGGAGCTCTTGCAATCGCACCCTCGGGAACACCTGGGTGGAGGCCAACACCCGCTGCAGCTCCTCAGCCTGCCGCCGCCACACCTGCATGGATACCCCGCCATCGCGGAGCAGCAGCACCTCATCAAAGGCCGGGCCCTGGCAAGGCTCGAAGACTGGCAGCAGCAAGTTGGACTGGGCGTAGAAATCCACCGTGCGCTCCTCATCGAAGCGCTGGCGCCGTGGATCCGGCCGGCGCCGCAGCAAGGGCGCCATGGCACGCAGCAGCTTGTCGCGATCCCCCAGGGGCCTCTCCTCCCGTACCCTGCCCGCCAGCCCCATGCCGGCCAGATCCCTGGCTACGTCCTGCTCGTCCGGCAGCACGGCAACGGGCAGCAGGGGGTCTTCCGCCACCGTCTCGGCCGAGGCACCGGGGAACGGGGTGGGCAGGAAGGGATCGGGGGGCAGGAAGGGGTCTTCCGTCGGGGTTTCTTTTTTTTGTGGCTCTGGCTGAGGGGGTGGGTTCCGTAATCCATCCGCCGGCTCGTCTGGTTCATGCGGTGGAGAAGTGGGATCAACCCTCCGGCGCCTTGGCTCCTCCGGCAGGCGTCCCGCCAGCCAGAGCACCTCGGCAAGCTCCCGTGGTCCGGGAATCAGTTCGTCGGGGCTGGCCTGGCTGTGGGCCACCATCCAGCCAAGGGCCGCGGCCAGATTGACGGACACAGGCTGGCGAGCGGGCATCAGGTCATCCCATCGCGATCGGTGCCATCACTCCCATGCAGATCCCGGTAAAGGATGGAGCGGAGTTGCTCGGCGGCATCCGCATCAGGGGATTGCCAAAAGTTCTGGCTGGTCTGCTCCAAGGTGAGCAGGTGCAGGGCATTGAGCAGTTGATCGGTGGCCAGATCTCCGTTTCGATCCTTTTTGAGAAAGGCTTCGATCTCCTCAGGCACGGGCGAATCTGTCACAAAGCGGTGCTCTTCGGCGCCCTTACCCAAGGAAGCTTCGGGATGGAAATGGGCCAGAACCACCGTCTTGAGGGTGTCGGCCTCGCTGGGGTGGGGCATCTCCACACGGATGCAGCGGCGGTTGAAGGCGGGCGGAAAATCCCGCTCCCGGTTGCTCGTCATCACCACGATCGGAAACTCCTGGCACTGCACCAGGCCTGCCCGCACGAGGGCGGTGCCCTCTTGATCGGCGGTGCGCACCGGCACAGCCTCGGAGAGAGGCGGCGGCTGGTTGTTGCGCTCCGCTTGCCGCCTGGCACGGTCGACCTCTCGCAGCAAGGGAGGAATGGTGTAGGTGCCCTCCTCCAAAAGGCTCAGTAATTCATTCGGGAGCTGGATATCGGATTTATCGATCTCATCGATCAGTAGAACCCTTGGCTTCTTCCAGGGGAGGAAGGCCGTGCCGACAGGGCCCAGACGAATGTAGTCCGCCACCGAGAAAGATTCGTTCTTGTAGATCTGCGAATCCTGCAGGCGGGCGATCGCGTCGTATTGAAACAACCCATCTTCCTGCAACTGGCTGCGGGGTGAGATCGACCAGCGCAGCACCGGCCCCAGGTTGAGCTCCCAGGCGATGGCGTAGGCCAGGCTGGTTTTCCCCGTACCAGGGCTGCCGGTGACCAGCAGCGGTCGGCGCAGATGGATCGCCGCATTCACGGCCAGCCGCAGCCGTTTCCCCAATGGAGTGATGACCTGGCCGTCGCGAGGTAGGCGAAAGGCCCGGCCCCGCTGCTCCGTATTGGAGTTGGGTTCGAGCTTAGGCACGTCCTGCGCCTCAAGGCCCTTCGGCAGATGCCGCTCTCGCCAGGGGGGCATAGGGAGCCAGTCGCTGCCTTTAGGCAGCTGAATATCGCTCGGGATGCCGCTGTTGGTGAAGAGGTCCCAGGAGTTGGAGGATGATTGAGCCATGCTCAGGAGGAGATGAGGGGCTGGACAACAGAGGGATCGGGGCGTCCGTCTTGAGGAGCCCTGGAGGGATCTGCGTTTGGAGATGAGAAGAGGTTTTGAAGCGTTGTCCCGTCTGGTGAGCGTTCGGGATGATCGACCAAGATCGTGAGGCCTCGCAGATCCACCTCAGAGGAGGGGTTCTGTAGGCGCAATTTGAGGTGGCGCAACTTGGCCAGATGCGCCAGATCCGGGCAATGGGGGATTCCAAGCATGTCAGCCTGGCTTGCATCTTTTCGGACCAACGACAGATGGAGAAAACAAAGCTTCAACTGCTCATCACTTAAGGAGCCCTCACGAGAGGGCCAAACCACGAGTGGAGCCCTGGATTTCAGCATTGACCTTAGCAAGTTTGGCGTGGATTTAAAGATGGCTGACTGCTTAGAATAAATGGCAGAAATGACAGCAAGCCCAGCGTCCTCATGCGGGCTTTGCCCATCCAGATCTTCGAGAGTTTCAGAGTCGGCGATGTTATCGATGGGCAGCCAAGCACCGGTTCCGTCGACGAGATGCCGATACATTCGCTTTAACGCTCCACGCCGTATATTCCATCTACGATTGAGCAACCTATCAGAAGATCTTAGTAGAAATGGCTGACAAGAGTGCAGAGGCCTAGCAACCCCTTCCTCGTCAAGACTGATGCTCCCCCAGTCTTCGTGAAGCAGATCATCAGGAGCAAAGATTTCCAGCAAAGGAGGATCCTCAAGCTCACTTTCGATCCAGCATCGAAGGCACTGCAGCAGCTCCGGCAGCTTGTCTCTGTCGCAAGAAGGCTTCGCACCAATAGCACTGTTGGGTAT
>JAYKHK010000145.1:0-10336 GCA_035284785.1 Cyanobacteriota bacterium
GTTTTGAGGAAATCCACGATTTCCGTGAGCTCAGCCTTGGCTTCATCCACGCCCGCCACATCAGCGAACGTGACACGGGATTCCTCATCCGGCACGTACACCTTGGCCTTGCTCTTGGTGAAGCTCAGGGCTCCCTGGGCACCACCCATCTGGCGGCGGGCAAAAAATTGCAGCACCAAAATGAAGATCAACGGCGGCACCACCCAACTCAGAAGGGTGGTGAAGAAATTGGGTTTGGCGGGTGGGGCGGCGGCGAATTCCACCCCGTGCTTTTCGAGCCGCTGGGGCAGCTCCATGTCAAAGATCGGCGTGGTGGCCAGCACGGTGGGCGCACCTTCCACCGTGGGGGCCTTGAGCTCGTAGCGGATCTGATCGGAGGTGATGTAAGCCCGCTTCACGTTGTCGGCATCCACCTGCCCGATGAACAGGGAATAGGGCACCCTCGGCACCTGGGATCCCTGGTTGGTCACCAGATTGCTGAGCAGCAGCAGGGTTCCCAGGCCGATCAGGAGCAGGTTGATCAGGCCAAACCGCCTGTTGGGGCGGTTGTCGTCCTGTCGGAGGGCCATGCTGTGGCGGGTATGAAGTTGTCCCAAGCTAGGCAACGACGCCCATTCCTGCTCCCAGCCACGGGCAGGAGAACCGTACGCCCCACCCCATGTGCGGCCGCTATTCCCTCACCACCGCCATCGACCGGCTTTTGCCGCACCTGAAGGGGCCGTTGCCAGAGGGGCTGCTCGAGCATTACGCCCCTCGCCCCCAGGTGCGCCCCGGTGAGCCGGTGTTGCTGCAACGTCAGGAGCATGGCCAACTGGAGGTGGCCCTGGCCCTCTGGGGTCTCCTGCCGGCCTGGGCCCGCGATCCGCGGGGGTTGCGTCGCCCGATCAACGCCCGCAGCGAGACGGTGGCTGAGAAGCCCTTTTTCCGCGGACCCTGGCGCCACCGCCGAGCGCTCTTGCCGGCAGATGGCTTCTATGAATGGCAGCGCCGTGCGGATGGCAGCAAACAGCCCTGGCTGTTTCGCCCGCGCAGCAAGGAACCCTTCTGGTTGGGGGGGCTCTGGGAGCGTTGGATCGGCGCTGACGGGGGCGAGCTGGACACGGCCGTGGTTCTCACCACGGCCCCCAACGATCTGTTGCGGCGGGTGCACGACCGGATGCCGGTGGTGATCCCCACCGGCTTGGAGGAGGCTTGGTTGGAGGCGGTGGATGGGCCGGCCCTGCGCGCCCTTGAACCCTTGCTGGGCCCCTGGGATCCGGCCGGCTGGGAGGCGGTGCGTTTGGAGCCGGGCAGCCTGCGACCTGCGCCGGGGATCGACTAGACAACAGATCTCCTGCCGTGATGCCGTGAGCCTCGAGCAGCTCGATGCCTTCCTCGCCCAGAGTCGCCGCCAACCGGAGCTGCAGGCCAAGCTGCACGAGGGCGTGGATCTCGGAACCTTTTTGGCCCTGGCTCGCTCCGCTGGCTTTGCAGTCGAGGAAAGCGACGTGATCGCTGCCCAGCAGAGGGCTGAGGATGGTCTCAGCGATGAGGAGTTGCAGCGGCGTGCCGGGGAGGAGGCTCGCCGGTTGCGTCACTTCATCCCCGGCTGAGCCATGCTCACTCCGCCGATCCACGGCCGAGAGCGGGTGGCCGACTATCCGCGGCCACCGGCGCTGGTGGCCTGTGAACGGCATCTTCGTGTGGAGGCACTGGGCCAGCTGCTGGCCGAGACCCACCGCTCCTTGCGGGTGCTGGAAACCTTCCACCCGCCCACCTTCTACCTGCCGCCGGAGGCTTTTGATCTCTCCCTGTTGCGATCCGCCGCTGGACGCAGCTTTTGCGAGTGGAAGGGGATCGCCCGTTACTTCGATGTGGTGGCCCCCGATGGCCTGGTGCTGGAGCGGGTGGTGTGGCAGTACCCCGAGCCCACCCCCGCCTTTGCTCCACTGGCGGGTTGGTATGCCCTCTATCCAGGGGCCATGGATGGCTGTTGGGTGGACGGAGAGCGGGTGTTGCCCCAGCCGGGCGGCTTCTATGGGGGGTGGATCACCAGTGATCTGGAAGGGCCCTTCAAGGGCGATCCCGGCCATCCCGAGCTGATCTGAGCTTCCGTTCTGCCGAGAAACATCGCTTGCCCATCCCCCTTGGCGCGGTGGATCCAACCCTCAACTCGTTGCTGCGTTGAGCTGCGTCTCTGGGCGGGGCGCTCGGTTCGGTGGATCCCCAGCGATCCTGCCGCCATGGCGAGCTAGCTGATCGCCCACCTCGAGGAGCAGCTCTTGGCGCATGGCATGAAAAGCTTCGGCATCACTGCTCAATGCGCACTCCAGTCGCAATTGCAGAGCCCCCTCCTTCACGCCGCTGAAGAAGGCCCGCTGCGGCAGATCCTTCAGCACCAGGGGATGGTTCCTCAATCGCTCCAGCAGGCCCGCCACGATGGCCTCCGCGTCCGGCCGCGATGGCACCTCCACACCCAGCTCAAGCACCAGCCGTCGATGGGGCCTTCGGCTGCCATTGATCACGGCGGAGTGGGTGAAGAGGCCATTGGGCAAATACAACAACTCGCCATCCGGCGTGAGGAGCTCGCTGCTGAACAGGCCGATCGCTTGCACCGTGCCAGCCAACCGCTGGCTGGGCAGCTCAATCAGATCGCCGACGGCAAAGGGGCGATTGATGTAGAGCATCAAGCCACTGAGCAGATTTTCCACGAGGGTTTTTGCCCCGAATCCCAGGGCCGCCGCCCCCAGACCGCTGGCGGTGAGAAGCACAGCGGCTGAGACGCCCAGGAGTTTGAGCACCGCCAGCCCCCCCAGCAGGGCCACCAGGCCCGTGACCGTTTTGTCGATCAGATCGAGGGCCGAGGCCCGCTCCCGATCACCCCGGGCCTGCCACCACCCGTCATCCTCGGCCAACCTTTGCAGCAGGCTGGTTTTGAGACGCAGCAGGGTCCACATCAGCCCCAGGGTGAGCAGGGCATCGCGCACCGCTGCAGGATCGCTCGGCAAGTCCCAGCCCAGCGCTTCCAGACGGCCGTGCAGCCATCCCATCAGGCCCGCCACGAGCAGCGTGAGCGCCATGCTCAGCCGTGCCCGCCGGAGCAGCAGTCGGGCGGTGGAGGCCTGCGGGAACCGGGAGGCCAGCAGCCCCAGCCCCAGCCACGCCACAGTCGCCATCAACGGGGCCGCCAGTGGCACAGGCAACTGCAGTGGCCCCTCCACCAGTCTCATCCGTCCATCCCGCGAGCAGCCACAGCGGTGCGCCAGAGCAGGTCACCCTCCAGCCAGGTCAATTCAGAGCAAGGGAGGGCCCACACCCGCTCCATGCTCTCGATGCCGAGACCGGCGAGGGGCGTGCGGGCAGGCTCACCGCCCAGCAACTTGGGTGCGATCACTGCCGCCACCTCCTGCACGCAGCCCTCTCTCAGGGCCGCGGCGGCCAGGGCGGGGCCGCATTCCCAGAGCACCTGGTTGCAGCCCCTCTTGGCCAACGCCTCCAGCAGGGGCAGGGGGCTGCAGCGCTCCAGCGGGAGCCGGGCGATGCCAAGGGCATCGATGCGGCTGCAGGCCTCTGCACTGGCTTGCGGCCCGTGGGCCACCAGGGTGGCCGCTTCCTCTTGATTCCACAGCGAGGCTTGCCCGGGCAGATCCAGGCTCTGGCTCAGCACCACTCTCAGCGGCTCCGGTTGGCGTCTGCCGCGGCTGGTGAGGCGCGGGTTGTCGGCCCGAACCGTGCCGCCCCCCACGATCACGGCATCACAAAGCGCTCGCAGGCCATGAACCCAATCGCGGGCCGCCGGACCGCTGATCCACTGGCTCTCCCCATTGGGCAAGGCCGTGCGGCCATCCAGGCTCATCGCCCACTTCAACAGCCCAAGGGGGCGGCCTTCCTGGCAACGGTGCAGAAAGGCCCGGTTTTGCCCGCGTGCCCGCTCTTCTCCCACCCCCACCACCACCTCCAGTCCCGCCGCCCGCAGCCGCGCCAAGCCTGCGCCCGCCACCCGGGGATCAGGGTCGGTGAGAGCCACAACCACTCGGGAGAGCCCCGCTGCGATCACCGCTTCACAGCAGGGGGGCGTGCGCCCGTGGTGGCAACAGGGCTCCAGGGTCACCACCAGCGTGCCGCCTCGGGCCCGATCGCCCGCCTGCCGCAGGGCTTCCACCTCGGCATGGGGCTCGCCGGCCCTGGCATGGAAGCCCTCTCCCACCAGCGCTCCGTCCGCATCCAACACCACGGCTCCCACCAGCGGGTTGGGGCTGGTGCGGCCGGCCGCCAGTCCTGCCAGCTGAAGGGCCCGCTCCATCCACCGGCTCCATTCGCTCATGGCCCTGGTTCAGGGTCGTCCCAGCCCGGCAATTGCCGCCATTCCTTCACGACATAAGGCGGGATCGGAAGCTCGCTGAACACTCCTGGCAACTCCAGCCGGAGGGGCCTGTTGCTCTGGAGATCCTCCAGCAGGGGGGCCAGGTCGAATTCGGCGGCGGCATCACGGCCGTCGTTCACCAATTTCGGGTTGGTCAATGTCACATCCCTCAGCTCCCACAGCCGACGGCCGCTGCTTGCCAGCAGCGGGGTGGGGTGATCCAGCCGCACTCGCCCTGGATAGCCCACGATCCGGAGACGCAAAACCCCTCCTTTTGGCCCTTGCCGGTAGGCCACCACCTGCCAGCTGCGGTAATCAAGATCGCGGAGAGTTTCCAGGCTCCGCACCACGCCGGTGCCGGTGTCGGAGTCTGGGTGGGCATGGAGCATGGCGGCCGCCGGTGCGGCCTGGAGCACCAGGCCGAGCACCAGCGGCAGGAGGGCGCGGCACAGGGTCTCCCAGACCTCTGCAATGGCCCTGCTGAGGGGGGGGCGCAAGGAGCTCATGACCGGGCCAGTGCGGGCCGATCGGCCCCGGGAATCGGCTGCCAGCCCGTATGGGTGGCCCAGAGAGCCCAGATGGCCATCGCTCGCAGGTAGTGGCAGGCCCGGAAGGTGCGGGCGGCGGTGATGGCTTCAGGGGTGCGGAATTGCAACCCTCCCCCGTACACCTGCTCCACCACGGCGGAGGCAATGGCGAGGGCGGTGCTGGTTTCTCCCATCAGCCTGTAGTAGGCCGCCAGGCCGAAGTTGATGCCGGTCCACACCTCCAAGGGGTGGGTGCCCTTGGGATCAAGGGGGGTGCCATCACGGCGCAGGCCGTTGGCCACCCCGAGGCGGCCGCCCTCAAAGCGTTCGAAACAGGCTTCCTTGATCGCTCCCAGGGCCGAGCGTGCCCGCGCCTCAGCCACCACCGGCGGCAGCCCGAGGAGGCGTGCATAGAAGTCGCCGCAGAGCTGATCAGCCATCACCACCGGGGTGCCACTCTCGGCATCGATGGCGTAATACTCACCGTTCCAAAGCAGCCGATCGAAGTTGTTTCGGGATTGCTCCAGCCATTGCCCCAACTCCCGCTGTTCCCCAGACGTGTCGAGGCCCAGTTCCAGCTGAAGGCGCTGGCCCATCGCCAATGCCGCCTCCAGGGCCGCGATCCAGAGGGCCCCGCAATAAGCGCTCACCCCCTTCAGGGGCCAATCATCAAACGTCTGATCCGGCGCTCCACCGTTGTCCGGCAAGCCGTCTTGATTGGCGTCAAATCCTTTGAGATAGCGCAGGGCCTGCACCGCAGCAGGCCAGCACTGGGCGAGGAAAGCCACATCCTCCCCGTTGGGCGCCAGCTGGAAGGTGCGCCACACCTGCAGCACAAAGTCGCTGGCCAGGTCTTTCCAGAGGTTGCAGTCCTGGTAGGCGGTGTAGTTGGTGGCGTCGAAGGGCCGCTCGTTGGGGGCCCCCAGATCGTGGGGAGTGGCGCCGGCCACCTTGCGAGGCGCCTCCACCCGCCCCCTGCCCTGAGTGAAATACCAGCCGATGGGTCGGGGAGTGGCATCGGCAGCCGGAATGGCGCGGGCGAAGCTGCGCAGCACGGCCTTGTCGAGCTCGGGCCAAAGCTGAAGCAGGGCAAAGGAGCCGTAGAGCCTCACATCCAGGCTTTCATACCAGGCGTAGTCGAGGCACTCCAGCACCCCGAAGCGTCCGACGGGATCCTCCGGGCTGGCAGCGGTCCAGAGGGTGCCGCCACTGGCCAGGTCGTAGAGCTCATTGCAAAGGGCCATGCGCAGGGCTTCCGGCAGATCCTTCCGCTCCACCACAGGGGTCTGCCAGGTTTCGATCTGAGAGCGCCAGAGGGGCCAATCGCGCAGGGCTTCAGCGGCGATGGCCGCCGCCTGGTCGCCGCCAGCACCGAAGAAATCCGTGTAGCGGCGCAGGGCGCTGCAGCCGGAAGCGAAGGCCGTCACCGGCAGATCCCAGGCCACCACCATGGGCAGCGTGAGGCTCTGGCCAGGTTCGAGCAGGCAACGCACGGCGATGGCGGCGCTGGCCGGATCGTTCCGGCCGCTGCGACGGTCATTGTTGCTCTCCGGCAGGGAACCATCCCTGGAAAAGGGCCCCCAGATCTCCTCCCCTTCTCCCCAGGGATTCCAACGGCCGCAGCGGAAGATCTCCACCGCCTGACTCCCGAAAAATCCTTCATCCGGCACCGCCAGGCACCATTGACCTTCCCCTTCCTTCGGCGGGCCGGAGGGGAGAGAGGCAGCGCCCCCCTCCAGCACAATCCCCTTCAGGCCTGGTTGGCTGATCGATCGGTTTCGCTGGCCTTCGCTGCGACCGATGGCTGGCACGTAGTTGTGTTCGGGACTGCCGTCGTCGCGGAAGTGCACCTCAGCGGCCGGATCGGTGTTGGTGAACCAGCCGCAGGTGTTGCGCCAGCTGAGCAGCAATGAGATGGTCAGCGGAGCCGTGGTGGGGTTGCGCAATGTCCACACAAACACCGCCACTGGGTAGCTGCTGCGCTGGTAATCACCCGGCAGGATGGGGCTGAAGCTCTCACAGCCCACCTCCGCCTTGAAAACGCCCTGATAGTGGGTTGTGCTGACGGGATAGCGGGCGGCGTAGGTGCCACTGTCTGCGGGCAGCCAATCCCAGGCGCTCAGGGGAGTTGGGGATTGCGCCGTCTCAGAGGACGGGCGGCTGTCATCCCGCTCCGGTTTTGTTGCCAGGGCATGGGCCCGGTTGTGCTGCCCATCGCTTTCGTACAGGGCGAACTGACAATCCGGCAGCACGCCAAACCAGTGCTCTCCCCCATCCAAATGCCAGAGATTGAAGGCCCCATCTGGTGCCCTGCCAATGCAGCCGGCCCCCAATCCCCCCAAGGGCATGCCATGGTTCGGGCCGTCATCCAGGTTGCTGGCGTAGCGCACGGTGTAGGGCCGCTCCCAGCTTCCCCCCAGGGGGTGGGTCCAGCTGGCGGAGGGGGGTTGCCAAGAGCCTGAAAACGCAGTCGCCCGTTGGCGTAAGGGGGGCAGGCCGAAGGGCATGGCCGTGGGTTGCGGTCCGGGCCAGCATGTCAGATCTGGCGCCGTCGCAAGCCTTGGGATCGGGCCTGGGAGGCCGCCTTGAAGGCCGTGTCGGCCAGTAGCACCAGGCATGGGGCTGACACCAAGAGCGGCCAGTCGCCAGGTTGCAAAGGCAGAAAACCAAAGGTTCCCGCCAAGGCTGGCACCAGAATCAATCCACAGGCCAACAGTGGCTCACTGGCAAGCCCCAGCCAGAGCAGGGGGTTGGGCACAGGCAACAGGCGCCAGAAGGGGAGTCTGTCGCTGCGGCAGGCCAGCAGTGCCCCCATCTGACCAGCCACGATCAAGGCAAAGGCCAGGGTGCTCGCCTGCTGCTGCACGGCTTCCAGCCAGGGCGCACCGGTGCGATGGAGCAATTGGGGAGCGAACTCTCGCAGCTGCGGCAGGGTCACGCCATGGTCTCTCCACACCTTCAAGTAGCCCCCCATGGAAATGGCGGCCTCAGTGAGCCCCAACACGAGGTAGGCCCGCACCATCACCGACCGATTCAGCAGGGGTTTTTCACGGGGCGCGGGAGGGAGCCGCATGAGCGATGGCTCCGGCGGATCGCTGCCCAGGCCCAGGGCAGGCAGAAGGTCTGTGCCCAGATCCACCGCCAGGATCTGCAAGACGGTGAGGGCGGCCGGCAGGCGAAAGACCACCATTGCCAGGAACGGTGCCACTTCCGGCACATTCGAGGCGAGAACATAGGTGATGAACTTGCTGATGTTGGCCACCACAGATCGCCCATAGCGAATGGCGGCGACGATGGTGGCGAAGTTGTCATCCAGCAACACAATGTCGGCGGCTTCTCGGGCCACGTCCGTGCCGGAGCGCCCCATGGCCAGGCCCACGTCAGCGGCCCGCAGGGCCGGCGCATCGTTCACCCCATCTCCTGTCACCGCCACCACCTCCCCAAGCGCTCGGTAGGCCTGAACGAGACGCAGCTTCTGTTCCGGGGTCACCCGGGCAAACACCAGCCGGTGCCGATATTTGAGGATTTGGCGCAGTTGCAGATCACTGATCTGGCTGAGGGTGGTCCCCTCGATCACGCGCACCGGATCGGCCATCGGGCTCGTCCCGGCAGGGCCGCTGGGCTCCAGCAACCCCAACTGCTGGGCCACTGCCTGGGCGGTGAGGCCATAGTCGCCTGTCACCATCGTCACCTTGATGCCCGCTTCCCTGCATTGGTGGATGGCTTGAGGCACCTCCGGCCTTGGGGGGTCGTAAAGGCCGAGCAGGCCAACGAAAATCTGGTTGCTCTCCAGGGCCTCGCTGCTGCTGCCTTCCCCCGCCGGAGCCATGGCCAGGGCCAACACCCTGTAGCCCTTGGCGGCCATGGCGTCGTTTGCGCGTCGCACCTGCTCCCGCGAGGCGGCCTGCAGGGGCACCGCCCCTCTGGAGATCAGCCAGGCGTTGCACTGGGCCAGGATCTCCAAAGGGGCGCCTTTTGTCAGAGCCCAATGGCGGGAGTCAGCGAGGGGCGGCAGGTCGTCGACCCCCGGGCGCCAGTCCACCACCACCGTCATGCGGCGGCGGTGGGAATCGAAGGGCACTTCCAGCAGACGGCGATGGCGCTCTCGCAACGCCTCCACATCCAGGCCCGCCCCGGCTGCCGCGTTCAACAGGGCCGCCTCGGTGGGGTCGCCCGAGATCGCTGAGCCGGAGCGGCGGGCGTTGTTGCAAAGGCTGGCGCCCACCAGCAGAACGTTGCGACCCACCGCCGTGTCCTCTGGCAGCCACAGCTCCTCCAGTTCCATGCGGTTGCAGGTGAGCGTGCCTGTTTTGTCGCTGCAGATCACGCTCACCGAGCCAAGGGTCTCCACGGCCGAGAGCCTGCGCACCAGCGCCTGTTGATGGGCCATGCGCCGCACATTGATGGCCAGGGCCAAGGTGACGGTGGGGAGGAGTCCCTCCGGCACGTTGGCCACCAGGATCCCCACCGCAAACACCAAACTCTCCAGGGGGCCCATCCCCACCAGGAGCAGATTCAGCCCGAAGGCCACCAGCCCCACGCTGATCGCCACCAGGGTGATGGTGTGCACGATCTTCGCCACTTGCTGTTCGAGGGTGCTGATCCCACGACGGGTGGCGGCTGTCAGGTGGGCGACATGGCCGAACTCCGTCTCCTGGCCGGTGGCATAGACCAACGCCTCCCCGCGGCCGCTGGCCACTGTGGTGCCCGCCAGCACCAACGTGGCGCACTCTGTGGCGGGTAGGGATCTTTGGCCAGCCCTCACAACCAGGGGATCGACTTGGCGTGGCACAGGTTGGGATTCGCCTGTGAGCACCGAGAGATCGAGCATGAGCGTCGAGCTCTGGATCAGCCTGCAGTCCGCAGGCACTCGATCCCCTTCCTCCAGCAGCACCCGATCCCCCGGCACAAGGGCTTCCACCGCCACTGGCTTCAAGACCCCATCCCGCCACACCTGGGCCTGCTCAGGCAGCGTGCTGGCAAGGGTCGAGAGGGTTCGCTCCGCTTGGAATTCCTGCCAGAAGGAAAAGCAGCCGTTGATCAGCACCACCCCCCAGATCGCCCAACCCAACTGGGGGGTGCCAGCGGCAAAGGCCAGGGCCCCAGCCACCCAGAGCAAAATCGCCATGAAATGGAGCATCTGATCCACCAGGCGCAGCAGCAGCGGCCGCCGCTTCAAATGCGGCAACGTGTTGGCGCCGAAGCGCTCGAGCCTTAACGCGGCCTCCCGTTCCCCTAAACCCTCAGGAGTGGATCGCAGGGCCGCAACCACTTCCTCCCGCGGCAAGGCCCAAATTGGACGCGATGGGGACAGGAGCACCGGCGAGGGGGGCTGTGGCGAACCCCTTCAGGATGGCGCCTCCAGGCACTGAGACACCACCTCACGACTGTTGGTGGAAAGGGGTTCTCCTGCCAGCTGCTGGAGGGCCGCCTGCATCTGCTCCCGCCGCTCGGGCCCGAAGCTGCG
>JAYKHK010000146.1:0-37851 GCA_035284785.1 Cyanobacteriota bacterium
GACCAACTGGGCGAGGGAATGGCCCTGGTGGTCGCCCGCTCTGGGGCCTTTGCGCCCTGGCTTGGGTTGCCCGCCTGGCAGGGCGATACGGCCTCCGGGGCGCCGCTCCTCGTGGGAGCCCTCACACCCCACGGACGCCAGCTGGAGCTCAAAGGGCTTGTGCAGCTGCAGGGAGGCGCTGCGGAAACGGCGAACCCTTCCCCTGGCACCCTGCCGGCTGCTCAGATGGAGAGGACGGATTCCGAGCTCGCCCTGCTCAAAGGGTTGGTGGGCGATTCCAGCAGCCTGGCCATCCTGCGCAACCCGGCTGGGCTCCTGGCACAGCCGTGGCTGAAGCAACTGGTGCAACCCATCATCACACCGCCCGCTGGCGGCCCCCTGCCACCCCTCCTTGCTGGAGCTGATCCGGGGATTTTCCTCCTCTCCACTGGCCCAGAGGGCTGGCTGATCGGCACGAGCAACCAAACCCCCAGCCCCGAGACGCTGGAGGCGCCCCTGGCGGCCGAAGGCCTCATCGATGCCCCCCTCGAGGTGGATGGCGAGAGCCTCACCGTGTGGACCCGCTTGCAAGCCATCGGCGGCCACGGCGGGCGCCAAGGGGGGGGAGAGCAGCTCCAGGCCTCAGTCGCGGGCTGGCGGCGGGAGTCGGATGCATTGGCCTGGTGGGGTGGCAACCTGGCCCTGCTTCAGGGCAAAGCCTCTGGCCGCAGCCTGGTTGCCCGCCAACAGCAGCTGGAGCAGCTGGCCTGGCCGGCAGCGCCCCTGCGCTGGGCGCTGGGTGAGCACGCCGCCAGCGCTCTGATCCAGCAGTGGCGCCCTTGGCAGCTGTTGGCCACCGTGGCAGGTGGGCCTCTCGCCCCGGGTCTGGAGAGCTTGGCCTTCGCCCTCGAGCCAGGAGACAACACGCTGCGATGGACGGCCCGCGCCGATTTTTCAGGGTCATCCCATGGCTGAGGTGGAGCTCATCTTGTTGCGCCATGGCATCGCCGAGCCGCGCGGCACCGGCGTGCAAGAGCACCTCAGGGCCTTGACCCCTGAAGGCCGGGAGCGCACTCGGCGCATCTGTGAGCGGGCTCGCCAGCTCGGCCTGGTCGCCCACTCTCTGGTGAGCAGCCCCCTGGTGCGGGCGCATCAGACAGGCGAGATCGCCGTGGACGCGGGGCTTGCCCCCACCATGATCTGCAGCGAGGCCCTGGCGCCCGGAGCCGATCCCTGGCCCATGCTTCAAGAGTGGTGGTCGCAGGGCGGTGGGGATGGGCCGCGCCGGTTGATCCTGGTGGGACATGAACCCGATCTCGGGCAACTGGCCTCCCGCCTGATCGCCGCCCCTCCCGGTGCGGTGGTCCTCAAGAAAGCTGGCCTCGCTCTGCTGGGCTGGGCCAACGCCCCCTCTGCCTCCCGGGCCCTGGGGACGGCCCAGCTGCAGCTCCTGCTCACACCCAAGGTGCTCACCTGCCCTTAGGAGGCCCAAGCAGGCAAGTGGCAGCCTGGGCTACGACCAAGCGCGGGCCCCGACGCGTAGGTTCAAATGAATTGCACATCCAGTCATGGTGGCCAAAGCCGTTCCGCCCAGCCCGGATGAGCGGCCCACGCTGACCGCCCCACCAGCCACCCCCTCCAACGAAACCAGCACTTCTCCGCCACCAGCTCCGCCCTATCCCTTCCGCCCGGGATTGGAGGGCGTGCCAGCCACGCAATCCGCCATCTGCGACATCGATGGCCTTCGGGGTGTGCTCACCTACCGGGGCTATCCGGTCGAACACCTGGCCCGGCAAAGCAGCTTTTTGGAGACCACCTACCTGTTGATTTGGGGAGAGCTGCCCACCATCTTTCAGCTGCGGGAATTCGAGCAGGAAGTGCAGATGCATCGGCGGGTGAGCTTCCGCATCCGCGACATGATGAAGTGCTTTCCAGCCACTGGCCATCCGATGGATGCCCTGCAAGCCAGCGCAGCTTCGCTGGGCTTGTTTTATTCACGCCGGGCGCTCAACGATCCCCAGTACATCGTGGCGGCTGTTGTGAGGCTGATTGCCAAAATTCCCACGATGGTGGCCGCCTTTCAGCTGATTCGCAAAGGCCAGGATCCAATCCAACCTCGGGATGATCTGTCCTACGCGGCCAACTTCCTTTACATGCTCACTGAGCGGGAGCCGGATCTCACCGCGGCAAGGATCTTTGACGCCTGCTTGATCCTCCACGCCGAGCACAGCCTCAACGCCAGCACCTTCAGCGCCAGGGTCACCGCCAGCACCCTCACCGATCCCTACGCGGTGGTGGCCTCGGCCGTAGGCACCCTGGCCGGCCCCCTCCATGGTGGAGCGAATGAGGATGTGTTGGACATGCTCGAGGAGATTGGCACGGTGGATCAGGTGGAGCCTTGGCTGGATCGCGCCATTGCGGCCAAACAAAAAATCATGGGTTTTGGCCATCGGGAATATCGGGTGAAGGATCCCAGAGCCGTGATCTTGCAGGGCCTGGCCGAGGAGCTGTTCACCCGCTTCGGCGCCGATCCGATGTACGACTTGGCCAGGGCCCTCGAAGCAGCTGCAGCCGAGCGGCTTGGTCCGAAAGGCATCTACCCCAATGTGGATTTTTATTCCGGGCTGGTTTATCGCAAACTCGGCATACCCAGGGATCTCTTCACGCCGATTTTTGCCATTGCCCGCACCGCCGGATGGCTGGCCCACTGGCGGGAGCAGCTCGGGGCCAATCGGATTTTCCGCCCGTCCCAGATCTACACAGGCTCGCCTGAGCGTCCCTGGCTCCCCCTGGAGCAGCGGCCCTTGCCGACATAGGCCTTGGAAGCCATCTCCAGGGAAGGTTCACCAATCGCGCGGCTCTCCGTCTAAGTTGCCTGCCAATTGGAGCTTGTCTTCATGCTGCCACCACCACTGGTCTGCCCAGGCTTTGTGGCCCCCGGCCTCGACCTCCAAGCCAGCTTCAGTTCGCTGCTTGAGGGTTTGGGCTTGAGTCCAGCCCTGGCCAGAGCCATCTGGTTGCCCCTGCCGATGCTCCTCGTCCTCACAGCTGCGGTGGTGGGGGTGTTGGTCAACGTTTGGCTGGAGCGAAAAATCTCGGCGGCTGTGCAGCAACGCATCGGCCCGGAATACGCCGGAGCCCTGGGCCTGCTTCAGCCCTTGGCCGATGGCCTGAAACTGCTCGTCAAGGAAGACGTCATTCCGGCCAGGGCGGATGGCCTGCTCTTCACCCTTGGGCCCATCCTGGTGCTGGTGCCCGTCATCCTCTCCTGGCTCGTGGTTCCCTTCGGCCAGAATCTGCTGATCAGCAATGTGGGTGTTGGCATCTTTCTTTGGATCTCGCTGAGCAGCATCCAGCCGATCGGATTGTTGATGAGTGGTTATGCCAGTAATAACAAATACTCCTTGCTTGGTGGCTTGCGGGCTGCGGCCCAATCGATCAGCTATGAAATTCCGCTGGCCCTCTCAGTTCTGGCCATCGTGATGATGAGTAACTCTCTCAGCACGGTTGATATCGTAAATCAGCAGACAGGGGCTGGCGTTCTGAGCTGGAATATCTGGCGCCAACCCGTGGGTTTCCTGGTGTTCTGGATTTGCGCTCTCGCCGAATGTGAGCGCCTACCTTTTGATCTCCCGGAAGCAGAAGAAGAACTAGTGGCTGGCTACCAAACGGAGTATGCAGGCATGAAGTTTGCCCTGTTTTATCTAGGCAGTTATATCAATCTCGTGCTCTCAGCCCTGCTGGTGTCCGTGCTTTATCTCGGGGGCTGGAGCTTCCCCGTACCTGTGGAATGGCTCGCCAATTGGCTTGGCCAATCCATCGATGCACCCTTGGTCCAGGTCATCACCGCCAGTGTTGGCATTGTGATGACCATTCTCAAGGCCTACCTGTTGGTGTTTTTCGCCATCCTGCTTCGCTGGACCGTTCCCCGTGTTCGCATCGACCAGCTATTGGATCTGGGATGGAAGTTTCTCCTGCCCATCGCCCTGGTGAACCTGCTTGTGACAGCAGCCCTGAAGCTGGCCTTCCCCTTCGCCTTTGGAGGATGATTTAGACAAGGACGACGCAACCTTCGTCAGCCCAAGTCGAATTCAGCCATCATGGATCCACTGTTTCCCCTACTTCTTTGAGCCATGTTCGGGTTTCTCCAAAAAGTCGGTGACTACACAAAAGACGCCGTCAGCGCCGCCAAATACATCAGTCAGGGCCTCGGTGTCACCTTCGATCACCTGCGTCGCAGACCCGTCACCATCCAGTATCCCTATGAAAAGCTGATTCCTTCCGAGCGCTATCGAGGACGCATTCACTACGAGTTTGACAAGTGCATTGCCTGCGAGGTGTGCGTGCGGGTGTGTCCGATCAATCTACCCGTAGTTGATTGGGTGATGAATAAAAATACCAAGAAAAAAGAATTGCGTAATTACTCCATTGATTTCGGAGTCTGTATATTTTGCGGCAACTGTGTTGAATATTGTCCCACCAATTGCCTCTCGATGACTGAAGAATATGAGTTGGCAGCCTTTGATCGCCACAGTCTCAACTACGACAACATCGCCCTGGGCAGGCTGCCCACCTGCGTCACCACCGATCCTTCGGTGATCCCCCTGCGAGAGCTCGCTTATCTCCCCAAAGGTGAAGTTGAGCCCCATGGCGTGCCTGCCACCACCCCCAGGGCTGGCAAGCTGCCATCCGAGATTCTCGCTGATGCCAAATCAGCCAATGGCTCAAGTTCCACGGAGACTCCATGACGATCGCTTCCACAACTGAGCAAATCTGCTTCCTGGTGCTTTCTGCCACCCTGGTCCTTGGTTCTCTTGGGGTGGTGTTGCTGCCCAATATTGTTTATTCGGCTTTCTTGTTGGGAGGGGTTTTTCTCTCAGTTGCAGGCCTCTATCTCCTCTTGAATGCGAGCTTTGTAGCAGCCGCGCAGGTGTTGGTGTACGTCGGAGCTGTGAACGTTCTGATCCTCTTCGCCATCATGCTTGTTAATAAGAAAGAAGATCTCTCTTCGATCCCCAGCCTGCTCACAAGACGTCTGCTCTCTGGTGCGGTCTGCCTTGGTCTTTTCATTCTCCTGATCCGGGTGGCTTTCACCACTGCTTGGCCGCTACCAGGGCCCGCTTCCATCGGGGAAGAGGCAACGGTGCGAATTGGTGAACACTTCTTCAGCGACTATCTACTTCCCTTTGAGCTGGCTTCCGTTCTTCTCCTGATGGCCATGATCGGTGCCATCGTTCTGGCTCGTCGTGATGTGTTTGCCAGCGATGTGATCACTGGACAGCCGGCGGATCAGGGCCTGATCGAAAAGGCGCGCACACCCCTTTTGATTGAACGACCCAATCAAGCACCAACCCCCTGAGCCGAATTTCCCATGGATTTCTCATCACCCATTCCTCTGCAAGCATTTCTCATCCTCGCCGCTCTGCTGTTCTGCATTGGGGTTTGGGGCCTAATCAATAGTCGCAATGCTGTGCGGGTGTTGATGAGCATTGAGTTGATGCTCAATGCGGTGAATCTCAATCTGATGGCTTTCTCCAATTATGTCGATGGCCAATTGATTCGCGGGCAAGTTTTCGCAATCTTTGTCATCACTGTCGCTGCGGCCGAAGCTGCTGTAGGTCTGGCGATCCTGCTTTCCCTTTACCGCAACAGGGAAACCGTGGACATGGAACGCTTCAATCTTCTTCGCTGGTAGCCCATCGTCAATGCGCCTCGAAAAGGTCTGGCTGATCATCCGTCAAGACAGTCAGATGGCACGAAAAGAGGCCAATCTTTGTGTTCACGAACTCCGGCAAGCTGGAGTTCACGTGATCGTGGCTGAAAGCGGCCTCAGCAGCAATCCTTTTCCTGGCTTGCTCGCCACCGAATCTGAGCTGCCAGATTTGGCTGTTGTTTTTGGAGGTGATGGTTCCGTTCTGGGAGCCGCACGCCATCTCGCTCCCTTCCATGTGCCCATCCTTTGTTTCAACGTTGGTGGCACGCTCGGCTTCCTTACCCACGAGCGCCGCTTGCTACGCGGGACTGGCGAGGAGAGCACCGTCAGTCTTTGGCAGCGTTTACGCGATGATCATTTTGCCCTGGAGCGTCGGATGATGCTTTCCGCATGCATTGATCCTGGCGATGGGGTCATGCAAGCTCCGCACACCGCACTCAATGATTTTTATTTCAGGCCTTTCCTCGACGAGCTCTCACCCACCTGTTTGCTGGAGTTGGACATCGATGGCGAGGTGGTGGATCAATACCGAGGCGATGGCTTGATCATCGGCACCCCAACAGGCTCAACCGGTTATGCCATGGCGGCTGGAGGTCCCATCCTTCATCCAGGGATCGAGGCGATTGTGATCACGCCCATCTGTCCCATGAGCCTCTCCAGCCGTGCCATTGTTGTGCCACCCCGCTCCAGGCTCACCATTTGGCCCCTGGGAGAAAGCTCTCGTCGGGTGAGGCTGTGGAAAGATGGCGTTCAGGCCACCGTCCTTGAGCCTGGCGATCGCTGCGTAGTGGAGCGCAGCGATTGTGATGCTCTAATGGTTGTCTTGAACCAAAGTCCGTCCTACTACCGCACCCTCACCCACAAACTTCACTGGGCCGGCAGCCTCACCGCGGCCACCCCCTCCCCAAACTAAATCAACTCAAACATGCCCCTGGAAATTGAGCGGCGCTTTTTGGTCAACGGCGATGGTTGGCGGGAGCATGTCACCTGGGAGGCTGAGTTGAGGCAGGGCTACCTTCTCAACAGAGAGGATGGGCTAACCGCAAGAATTCGCTTGCAGCAGCAGCTGAATCGAGAGCATCAATCCTGGTTGACGATCAAGGCCTTGCCCCCTCAGGGCGCGCCAGCCCATGCCCGTCTGGAGTTTGAATACCCGATCCCGATGGAGGATGCCAAAGCCCTCCTCGATCGCGCTCACTGGCGGGTGGAAAAATGTCGCTATGGCTTGCAGCTTCCTGATGGAGACTGGGTGCTCGATGTGTTCAGCGGCGAGAACTCTCCTCTTGTGATTGCAGAAGTGGAGCTCCAATATCCTGAAGACGCCCTGCAAATCCCTCACTGGTGTGGCCAGGAAGTCACAGGAGTCCATCAACTCAGCAACGCGGCTTTGGCGAGCCACCCATGGCAGAACTGGAGCGCAGAAGAACGGGCGCTCATTCAGCAGGCAGGCTTAGACAACGCCAGCCCTCATGCCTGAATCGGTGGAGCCGGCAAGGTGCAGCAGTTGAAACCATCCCGACAAATTTTTCCGTTATCCATGGCCCAATTAATCAATGCCACACGATTTTTTGCACCTGTCTTAGCAAAAATATTGCTTACATGGTTATCGACGGTTCGCTTGCTGATCATTAATTGCTTGGCGATTTCCTGATTGGTAAGACCTGTGGCTACCAATTCAATAATTTCGAGCTCCCGGTCGGAGAGATCGGCCTTGCTTACGGCCAAGCCCTGAGAAGCTGGCTGTTCGCGGAGATTGCTCTCATGCATGGAAACCTGTTCACTCTGGCCATCCTAGGGAGGATCCTGGAGGATGATGTCGCTCATTCGAACCGTTTCTGTGAAGCTTGCTCAAGCTCTGGCTTCCGGTCACTTCACTCTCACGGCTGAGGTGACTCCACCCCGAGGAGGAGATGTGACGCGCACCCTGGCGGCTGCGGCGGCATTGAAGGGGTTGGTGCATGCCGTGAATGTGACCGATGGCAGCAGAGCCGTGATGAGGATGAGCAGCTTGGCTGTCTGTCGCCTCCTCTTGGAACACGGCATAGAACCAGTCCTCCAGATGACCTGCCGCGACCGCAATCGCATCGCCTTGCAAGCAGATCTGCTTGGAGCCCACGCTTTGGGAATTGGCAATGTGCTCTGTTTAACGGGAGACCCCGTGCGGGCGGGGGATCAGCCAGATGCCAGGCCCGTCAATGAATTGGAGGCCGTGCGTCTCCTCAAGCTGGTGAAAAGCTTGAATGCAGGGGCGGACCCAGTCGCGGGGCTTCTTCCCGATGGTGGCATTCAACTGTTTTGCGGTGCAGCTGCCGATCCACATTCACCAAGCTGGAGTGGGTTGGCAAGCCGGGTAAGGAAAAAACGGGAGGCTGGCGCACAATTTTTGCAAACCCAAATGGTGATGCATCCTGATGCACTCAAGCGGTTTGTCGATGAGATCACCGGCCCTTTAGATCTACCGGTTCTGGCAGGTGTCTTCTTACTGAAGTCGGCGCGCAATGCCTTATTCATCAATCGAGTTGTTCCAGGAGCCGCCATCCCAGAGCATCTGATCGAGCGGCTGGCCGCTGCCTCTGACCCAGCCGCTGAGGGCATTGCCATTGCAGCTGAGCAGGTGGTGAGCTATTCGGCGATTGCTCAGGGGGTGCACCTGATGGCCATTAAGGCAGAAGAGCGGATCCCGAAAATCCTTCAGACGGCTGGAATTCGCCCGATAGATACAGAGAAAGTAATAACAGGGGAACGCTTAACTGGCCTTGAGAGCAAAATTCGTGCCCAGCAATTCAGCTAGAGCTTTTTGCTGGGGAGACGGTGAAATTTTGTCTTGCCGACGCACATCGGTAATCAGCCAGTCAAGAGCAGCTTCTTGCAAATCGAAATGATCTCCATTGCGATCTACGCAGTAGCGACCGTACACCAACTTTTCGACCAAATTAACACCTGGCCCAATACGAGAATAGTCAAAAATGATGGAGTTATCAATGGTTGCACCCTCACAGATGTGGCAGCTTGGTCCAATCATCGCCGGGCCTATGATTGTCGCACCGTCTTCAATCTTGGTCATCCCACCTACGTAGACAGGACCTTGCACATTGATTTTGTCCCAATTCGCAGCAACATTTAAGCCCGTATAGATGCCTGGCTTCACTTCAATGCCCGGCACTTGAACCTGGCGAACATCGCCTTGCAGAACGCTGCGAATGGCCTGCCAGTAATCAGGGACTTTACCGATGTCAACCCATTCAAACTCCATGGGCAGGGCATAGAAAGCCGCCCCGGCACCCACCAGCCTCGGGAAAAGGTCAGAACCAATGTCAAAGGGCTCGCCGGAAGGTATGAAATCAAGCACCTGAGGCTCAAAAATATAAATACCTGTATTGATCATGTCGCTCGCTGCTTCATCGATATCTGGCTTTTCCTGGAAGGAGAGCACCCTGCCATCGTCATCCGTAACGACCACGCCATAGCTGCTCACCTGTTCGCGAGGCACGCGCTTGGTGATCAGGCTTGCCATGGCGCCTTTGGCTTTGTGCCGCCGAACAGCCTCGCTCAGATCCAGATCGATCAGCGCATCGCCGCAGAGGACAACAAATGTGTCATCAAAAAAGGGTTGGAAATCCTGAATTCTCTTAATTCCACCCGCAGAACCCATGGCCTCACCAATTAGCTCTCCATCCTCAATCCGGCCCTCAAAGCTATAAGCGATATGCACACCAAATCTCTGACCATCGCGGAAATAATTTTCGATTTCTTCTGCCAAATGTGAAACGTTAACCATGATCTGATCGAAACCATGCTCCCTGAGAAGCTCCAGAAGGAACTCCATGACTGGCTTCTGAAGGATTGGAATCATTGGCTTGGGCGTGGTATGGGTAATCGGGCGCACCCGGGTTCCCTTACCAGCCGCGAGAATCATCGCCTTCATTCGCAGGCATGTTTCAAAATGAATCTCAACACTTTACGTCCTCTCTCAAGCGGCGATCACTCCCGGAGCCGGCAAGGAAGCTGACCCCTCTTCAGGCCCCGCCGGGTCTCTCTGGCCCATCACGCCCCACAGGCGGCGGAGGCTGAGGGGCCCAAACAAGCCACCCTCCTGCTGCAACTCCACCTTGCCCTGGGCGCTCAGAAACAGCAGAGCCCAAAACACGCCCACCCGATCCTGATCGAGATCCTCCGCTTCATGGGCTTCACTCCAAGCCGCCCACGCCCCGACAAGCGCATCGAAATCCAGCCAGGCATGGCCCTCACCCGGCCAAGAGGTCTGGATGAAGCGGTTGAGAGCCGCGGTGGTCTCTGGCAGCTTTTCCCGGTGGGCAAGTGCGGCCACCTGGGCAATCGCTGCCCGCTCGCTGTAGCGTCTCCCGCCTCGTTGACGGGGCCGGCGTCCCTCCTGCTCCAGTTGGTCGGCAATGGTCTCGAGCTGCTGGATCAATTCACCCAGGCTCACCGGACGCTGGAGGGGGGGAGGAGCGACGGGACGCCGGAAGAGCTTGCGCTCCGGACGCTGGGGCAGGGGGGCGAAAGCCAGCCCTGCTTCCAAATCATCCTCTTCCATCAGCAGAGCGTCTTCACACTCTGGTTCTGGCGGGAAATTGGTGCGCTCCAACAGCTCAGCTTTCAAGCCAACCAAAACGGAAGCGGCCAGGAAAGCCTCACTGCTCTCCGCAAGATCCTGCTCAAAGCGGGGCTCTGGCGGGAAGGCCAAAGCCGGCAGAGCAATGCGTTGATGCAATCTGTCGAGGAAGCCATCAATGACAGCGATCACATCGACATCCCAAGGATCGATTTCTCCTCGCTCTGCGGCATCCTGCAACATCCGGATCGCCATGCGGGCGCCCGCTTCGGCCACAGCCACCCGTTTGAATCACGATGCCCTCAAGGTACCCCCCCCTTGGCGGTCACACCAGAGGCAGGGGCCTGAAAGGCAGCGAGTTCAGGAGTTGGTTGGTGGAGCTGTGCTTTCCCCGGCTGCCGGGAGCAGCCCCAACTGGGCATCCACAGTGGCCCGATACCGCTGCAGATCATTTTCAAGCTCCTGAATCCGCACCCGTTGCGCCTCCTGGTCGCCTTCACTCTGGAGCGTTTCCACTTTGCGCACAACGCCGCTCCACACCGCATAGATCCAAGCTGCCGTGGCGCCCACCCCTCCCACAAGAAGCAGCAAGGCTGCGAGGGGGAAGGTGAAGCTCAGGCCAGGCAAGAAATGCACTGTCGTTGCCGTGGTGTTTTCAAGCGTGAACATCACCATGGCCAAGCCAAAGCTGAAAATCAGCAGAAAATTGAGCTGACGCATGGAGGGAATCGGAACGGTGCTACCGGCTTAGGGGCTTGGCAGGAAACTTGTCAATGGAGGCGCCTGCAGGGCTGCGGCAGTCAGGCCAGGAAGGGGTTGGACGGGCCGCAATACCCGTTGCAGCGGAAGGGGACCGACCTTTGCGAGCGAAAGGGATTCTTGGCGTACCAAGGTTTCGATCGAAGCGCGGTAGCTGTCCGTCATGATCCGAGGGTAGAGACCAATACCGATGATCGGGATCAGCAAACACGAGATCACGTAGATCTCGCGCGGCTCAGCATCCACTAATTTCGTATGGGATGCAAGCTCAACATTCTCCTTGCCGAAGAAGATTTCCCTCAACATCGAAAGCAAATAAATCGGAGTGAGGATGACCCCTATCGCCGCAAGGATCGCAATGATGACGCGGAAACTCAAGGTGTAAGCCTCACTGGTGGAAAATCCAACAAACACCATCAGTTCCGAGACGAAACCACTCATTCCTGGCAGGGCCAGGGAGGCAAGAGAGCAAACCGTCCAAAGAGCGAACATTTTTCTCATCTTTTGACCCACACCTCCCATTTCATCCAATTGCAGGGTGTGGGTGCGGTCATAGGTGGCACCCACCAGGAAGAAGAGGCTGGCTCCGATGAGACCGTGACTAACCATTTGCAGCATTGCACCGCTGGTTCCCAAGGCGCTGAGGCTGCCAATTCCAATCAACACAAACCCCATATGGCTGATGGAGCTGTAGGCAATCTTTCGCTTGAGATTTCGCTGGGCAAAGGAGGTGAGGGCTGCATAAATAATATTTACTACACCAAGAACCACAAGAATCGGAGCAAATTTCACATGGGCATCAGGAAGAATCTGGACGTTGAATCTCAGCAAGGCATAGCCCCCCATCTTCAAGAGAATGCCTGCCAACAGCATGTGCACCGGGGCGGTTGCCTCCCCATGGGCATCGGGCAGCCAGGTGTGGAGGGGAACGATCGGCAGCTTCACCCCAAAGGCGATTAACAGAGCGGCATAACAAATCACTTGGAAACCCGTGGCAAATTCTTTTGCGGCCAAGGATGTGTATTCGAAGCTTGGCGCGCCCCCTCCGTAAAAACCCATCGCCAGTGCCGCAAGCAGAATGAAGAGCGAGCTGCCAGCGGTGTAAAGAATAAACTTTGTTGCAGCGTATTGTCTCTTCTTCCCTCCCCAAATAGCAAGCAATAGGTAGACAGGTATCAACTCAAGTTCCCAGGCAAGGAAGAAAAGCAGCATGTCCTGAACGGCAAAGACAGCGATTTGTCCGCCATCCATGGCCAAAAGCAAGAAGTAGAAGAGCTTGGGCTTGAAAGTCACCGGCCAAGCCGCCAAGCAGGCCAGGGCGGTGATGAAACTGGTGAGCAGGATCAGCGGCATCGATAGCCCGTCCGCCCCCACCGACCAGGCCAGGCCAAGCTCCGGCAGCCAAGACACCCGCTCCACCAGCTGCAGAGCGTCGCTGGAGGGGTCATATCCGTTGAGGTACCCCCCCACCGTCAGCAGAAACGTGAGCAAGGCCACCCCAAGGGCATACCAACGCACCTTGCGGCCGTCCCCGTCGTCAGGAACGAAAGGGATCAGCAGGGAAGCCCCGATGGGCAAGAGGATCGAGGCACTGAGCCAAGGGAAGGGCACGGACAGAGCCAAGCACTAGGCAGAGTGTAGAAATGCCAGCCGGTTTCGAAAGGGCGAGGTGGGGGTTGTCACACACGCATGGGTTGGCAGGCCATGCCTGGTGGGCAAATGGATCGGCTAGGAGGCAAAGGCTCCAAAAAGAACAACCAAAGCAATCACACCGGCAAAAACAATGAGGGCATAGAACTGGGCGCGACCAGTTTCAAAGTATTTGAGACCCTCGCCACTGCCAAGCGTGAGTAAACCAGTGAGATTAACAACCCCATCAACAACTTTTGAATCCACATCCAACACCTTCTTGGCGAGGTTGCGGCTTCCCTGAACAAATAGCTTTTCGTTGATGGCATCCAAATACCACTTGTTGGCCAGAAAGTTGTTGAGAGCCGGGAAGCGAGCTGCGACGGCTTCGCCCAGATCAATACGGTGCAGGAAATAGGCCAAAACGGCCAAGGAAATGCCTGCGATGGAGATGGCCACTGAAGCACCGGCCAACGGCAGGAATTCCCCCCAAGAAAAGTGATGGGCCATCTCCGCAGCCTCATGGGGATCGAGTGCCCGCGCAAAGCGACTGTTCCAGGGAGTGCCAAGGAGTCCGATCAGGACAGAGGGCACGGCTAACACCACAAGGGGAGCGGCCATTTGCCAGCCCGATTCATGGGGGTGGTGTTGGCCGTGGCCGCCATGGCTCTCGCCATGGCCTTCATCGGCGCTCTTGCCTGCGGCAGCGAGGAGTTGCGCCTGAATGGCCGTGTCGTTGCCGCGAAAGCTTCCCTCAAAAGTGAGAAAGTAGAGGCGAAACATGTAAAACGCCGTCAGGCCAGCGGTGATGAAACCTGCCACCCAGAGCAACGGATAAGAGCCGAAGGCTTGCCCCAAAATTTCATCTTTGCTCCAAAAGCCAGCCAACGGAGGGATGCCTGCGATGGCGATGCAGCCAATCAGGAAGGTGATTGCTGTAATCGGCATGTAGCGCCGGAGTCCCCCCATGAGCCGCATGTCTTGGGCGAGAACTGGCTCATGGCCAACCACCTCCTCCATGGCGTGGATCACCGAGCCGGAGCCGAGGAACAGCATGGCCTTGAAGAAAGCATGGGTGACCAGATGGAACATCCCGGCCACGGGAGCCCCGCAGCCCATGGCCAGCATCATGTAGCCCAGCTGGGAAACGGTGCTGTAGGCCAAGCCCTTCTTCAAATCCTGTTGGGTGAGGGCGATGGAAGCCCCCAGAAAGAGCGTGATGGTGCCGATCACGGCAATCACCAGCTGCACGGTTGGGAAAGGGGCATAGACGGGCTGAAGGCGTGCCACCAGGAACACGCCCGCCGCAACCATGGTGGCGGCATGGATGAGAGCGGAAATGGGGGTGGGGCCTTCCATGGCGTCCGGCAGCCAGACGTGCAAAGGGAACTGGGCAGATTTGGCCATCGGCCCCATGAACACCAGCAAACAAAGGATCACGGCAACGGCGTTGCTCAGCCGGCCATCCGCGACGGCTTCCTGCAGGCGCACGCCGATGGTTTCAAACCCGAAGCTGCCCGTGGCCCAAAACAGGCCCAGGATTCCCAGCAACAAGCCAAAGTCTCCGACGCGGTTGACGACAAACGCTTTCTGAGCTGCGTTGGCGGCGCCATCCCGGTCATACCAAAAGCCCACGAGCAGGTAGGAGCACATGCCCACCAGCTCCCAGAACACATAGATCTCAAGAAGGTTTGGGCTGATGACCAAGCCCAACATCGAGCTGCTGAAGAGGGCCAAATAGGTGAAAAAGCGCACGTAGCCCTTGTCGTGGGCCATGTAGCCATCGGAATACACCATCACCAACAGGGCAATGGTGGTGACCAATGCGAGCATCACCGCCGCCAATGGATCCACCCGGTAACCCATTTGCAGGTTGAAGCTGCCTGCACTCGCCCAGTCGAACAGCACTTCCCTGGGGGGCGACCCCGCCAATTGCTCGGCCAAGACGGCAAAACTCAAGACGGCAGCTGCCCCGACGCACGTGATCAAAAACAGGGCCACCGGCTTGCGGAGGCGGTTCACGGTTCGGTTGAAGCTCAACAGGCCAAGGCCGGTGACACAGGCCCCGAGCAGAGGCAGCAGGGGTATCAACCAGGCCAGATCAGCAGCAGGCATCCCCAGAGATCGTCGCTCGTGGAGTGTAGTAAGGACGGCGCGTGGATTCCGCAGCTCCTCGCACCTCAGCCCAGCCAATGGGCCAAAGCCGTTCTGGAAAAAGCCGTGCTGGCGCTGCCAATCCAGCGGTGAGCCCACCACAGCACAGCCACGGCGACCAGGATGCCGAGTTGGGACGGCCTGACAAATTCAATCAGCTGGAGCTGCTGGCGCCCGTCGAGAATCGCCTGGAAGGGGAGGATTGAGGTGGTCGCACGCAGTTCCTCAAACGCCTGGCCAAAGCGTTTGTGCAAGCGTCGATCGCCATGCCAGACCGCAAACGCATGGTGGGCAATCAATCCCAAGCAGGTGACGGCCATGAAACTGGTGCCGATCCACAGCAGATGGGTGGCGCACCAAAGCACCTGCCCAACGGCCTGGGGGTGGCGGCTGACCCTGATGATGCCCGTGGAATACAAACGCACCTCGGGTTTCAACACGGAGGGAATCTCGAGCAGGTTGTAGGTGGCGGGATAGAGGAAGAAGAAGCTCACGGCCGTGCCTGTCCACACCACAGGAATCACCCAAGGTTGATCTTGGAGATTCCACAAGCGGATTCCGTCATACCTGTGGCTCAGGAAGTAAGCGATCAACAAGGTTGCCGCGGGAATGCTCGCTGCGGCAAAGAGAAGCCGCCAAGCCCGTTCTCCGATCCGGCCAACCCCCCATGCCCTCAGGGCGGCTCCCCCGCTGTGCAACACAGCGAAGCCCAGCAGCAGCAAGGCCATCACCCAACTGCTGTGATGCGGGGAGGTGCCCATGGAGTGCCCGTCGTGAAGCAGTGGTGCGAAGGCAGTCTGCCAACCGAGACCCCCCTTAAAGTTGGCGAGCGACATGCCGTTCAGCCATCGGCCAACCCGAGGACCCTTCCACGGACCCACCAGAGGACCACCAGAGCCCATGGCAGATCTGCCCTTCACCCTTGATCAACTTCGCATCCTGCGTGCGATTGCCAATGAGGGCAGCTTCAAAAAAGCTGCCGACAGTCTCTATGTCACCCAGCCGGCCGTCAGCCTGCAGATTCAAAACCTCGAGAAGCAACTGGATGTAGCCCTCTTCGATCGAGGTGGCCGCAAAGCCCAGCTCACAGAAGCCGGCCACCTGCTGCTCAGCTACTGCGACCGCATCCTGGGCCAATGCCAGGAGGCCTGCCGAGCACTGGATGACCTTCACAATCTCAAGGGAGGATCTCTGATCGTTGGTGCCAGCCAAACCACAGGCACCTATCTCATGCCGCGGATGATCGGCCTGTTCCGTCAGAAGTATCCGGATGTGGCGGTGCAACTGCAAGTGCACAGCACCCGGCGTACCGCCTGGGGTGTGGCCAACGGCCAAGTGGATCTGGCCATCATCGGCGGGGAATTGCCCCCAGACCTGAATGATCTCCTCCAGGTGGTGCCCTACGCCAACGATGAACTCGCCTTGGTCCTGCCCCCCAAGCACCCCCTATCCCGCCTCCCGGAACTGACCAAGGAGGATCTTTATCGCTTGGGTTTTGTCTGTTTGGATGCACAATCCACCACGCGCAAAATGGTGGATCAGCTCCTCTCCCGCTCGAAACTAGATGTGGGGAGAATGAAGATTGAAATGGAACTTAATTCCTTTGAAGCAATTAAGAATGCTGTGCAATCCGGACTCGGCGCAGCCTTCCTGCCAGTGGTCTCCATTGAACGCGAGCTGGCCTCCGGGAGCTTGCACAGGCCCCAGGTGGCGGATCTGCAAGTGCGCAGGCAGCTCAAGTTGATCAGCCACCCTGCCCGCTACTGCTCCCGGGCAGCGGAGGCTTTCCGCAAAGAAATCCTGCCAGTCTTTGCCAGCCCGGATAGCCCGCTCAGGCAAAACGCTGCCGCCAAAACCAACGAAGCTGCCGGGCCAGTCTTGACTCCCTGAATGGGGTTGGCATCAGAACTGATCCCCTTCCGGAGTCACCCCCACCGAATCATCAGCGGCCCCTGCCGCGCCAGGCACCTGGAATTTATTGCCAGAGATATCGGTTTGGTAGACACAGCGCACAATCGGTTTATCGCGAATCGAACCGATGTAGGCAAAGGTGTTCATCCTTTGCTTGCATTCCCGCATCTGCTCAGCGGTGACCGCCCCCTGTTTTTGGAGCACAGCCCAGTTTTCTCTGCGGATGACACAACCAGGTTGCAGCGTGGGTTGGGTGACAAAGCTGCTGCTCGGGTTCATGGTGGTGTAGAGCTCAATATCCATCACAAAGGCGCTCGCTCCCCACTGCTTGCAAAACTCGGGATCGGGCACGGCCATGTCCAGTTGCTGGCTACTGGCGATGTTGCCTTGGTTGCCCTGGGTGGTGCTGGTGACCGCACTGCCGATGCCGATGCCCACCACGAGCACGCCGGCCAGAAGGGCCACGGTTGCCACATTCAGCCCTCCTCCACCAGGCCCGCCGCCTCCGCCGGTGCCGGTGCCCCGGGGGCCTCCACGATCGGCCATGCTCGGACCATTGCGGAAGCGCGATTCGCGCTCTGAGCGGTCAAACGCTTGGCTGCGATCGTCCCAGCCGCCATCTGGGTCACGGGCTGCGCGCCAGCCTCGCCGATCGTCGGGATAGCCCCCTCGTTGATCTGGTCTGGATCGGGTCACAGGGATTCAGGGCTGCGGGGCAGGCCCATCGAGTAATTGAGCACACGCGAGTCTGGGTTGTAACGCAACTCGCCAGCCTGCAGCAGCTGGCGGATGACCCCCTCCAGCTCCGAGCCGATGCGGCGCAGGGTGTAGTCCGTCAGATCCTCCCCGGCATGGGCCTCGACCAACTCCTGAAAGCGGCTCTGCACTTTGCCTACCACGGCCTCCTCCCAGAGAAACTCGTTGTCTGGATCCAGATCGAGGGTGAGCTGGTCCCGATCAGCCACGAGATCACCGTTCTCAACCCGGGCGGTGAAGAGGCGCACATGGCGGGTGGTGGACTTCAGGAGAGTGTCGGCCATCGGCTGGAGAGGCTCGCAGGGGGATGGAAAGGTTGGCTGGAACTCTAGGGAGGAGCCCCACATCTGCGCCTGGCGCTGCAGACCGATAAGGTTGCCCCCAGTGTTTAGGTCACGCCATGCGCGTCGCCATTGCAGGAGCCGGGCTCTCCGGCTTGTCATGCGCCAAATACCTTTGCGATGCCGGTCACACCCCTGTGGTCTACGAGGCTCGCGAGGTGCTGGGGGGCAAGGTGGCCGCCTGGCAGGACAGCGAAGGAGATTGGTACGAAACGGGGTTGCACATCTTTTTTGGTGCCTATCGCAACATGCGCCAGCTGTTTGCTGAGCTCGGCATCGAAGACCGATTGCAGTGGAAAAGCCACTCGATGATTTTTAATCAACGCGATGTGCCTGGCA
The DNA here is from genome assembly GCA_035284785.1 of Cyanobacteriota bacterium. GTDB lineage: Bacteria > Cyanobacteriota > Cyanobacteriia > PCC-6307 > Cyanobiaceae > Cyanobium. The sequence goes on from JAYKHK010000146.1 coordinate 18,155, forward strand.
CCTACAGCCGGTTTGACTTTCCCGACCTGCCTGCACCGATCAATGGAGTGGCGGCGATCCTCTCCAATAACGACATGCTCACCTGGCCGGAGAAAATCGCCTTCGGATTGGGCCTGGTTCCAGCCATGCTGCGCGGACAAGACTATGTGGAAGCTTGCGACCGTTATTCCTGGAGCGAATGGCTGAAGCTTCACAAGATCCCTGAACGCGTCAATGACGAAGTCTTCATGGCCATGAGCAAGGCCTTAAATTTTATTGGTCCCGATGAGATCTCCAGCACAGTTGTGCTGACCGCCTTGAACCGCTTCCTCCAGGAAAAGGATGGTTCCAAGATGGCTTTTCTTGATGGCAATCCTCCCCAGCGGCTCTGCCAACCTCTCGTGGATTACATCCGCGCCCGCGGCGGCGAGGTGGTGATGGAGCGAGCCCTGCGAGGCATCGAGCTTAACGAAGACGGGACTGTGGCCGCCTTCAAGCTCGGCGGCAAAGGGGTTGCCGCCCAAAGTGTTGTGGCGGATGCCTATGTGAGCGCGCTGCCGGTGGACCCCCTGAAACTGCTCCTACCTGAAGCGTGGAAGTCGTTGCCTTACTTCTCTAATCTTTCTGGGCTCAATGGAGTCCCCGTCATCAACATACACCTCTGGTTTGACCGAAAGCTCACGGACATCGATCATCTCCTGTTTAGCCGTAGCGATCTCCTCAGCGTCTATGCGGACATGAGCAACACCTGCAGGGAATACGCCGATCCCGACCGCTCGATGCTGGAGCTTGTTTTCGCCCCAGCAAAAGACTGGATCGGCCGATCAGACGAGGACATCGTTGCCGCCACGATGGATGAGCTGAAACAGCTCTTCCCACAGCATTTTGGATCTGACCATCCTGCAAAGCTGCGCAAATCTATTGTTGTTAAAACACCACTTTCTGTCTACAAAACCGTACCGGGCTGCCAGCAGCTCCGACCCGATCAAAAATCTCCCATTCGCAATTTCTTCCTGGCGGGTGATTACACCATGCAAAGGTATCTGGCCTCAATGGAAGGGGCGGTGCTCAGTGGCAAGCTCTGTGCCGAAGCCATTGCAGATTGGGCCACCGCCAGCCCTCCATCTCCAACCTTGGCTGGCGCCGTCTCAGGAGGGTGAGCGCGGTGCGCACCCCTTCTCCGATGGCCTCCCTAAGAAGCCAGGCCAACCTGGAGGACGCCTACGAACAGTGCCGTCAGGAAACGGCCCAGTGGGCCAAAACCTTCTACCTCGGCACGCTGCTGATGCCTCCCCAGAAGCGTCGGGCGATCTGGGCCATTTACGTGTGGTGCCGGCGAACCGATGAGCTCATGGATGGCCCCCAGGCGCTGGGCCTGCCCGCTTCCACCCTGCTATCGCGCCTCGACGCCTGGGAGGAGCGCACCCGTGGGCTCTTCGAAGGCAAAATCTCCGACGACCTCGACCGAGTCATGGTCGACACCATGGAGCAGTTTCCCCAACCCCAGCAGGCCTATCTCGACATGATCGAAGGCCAGCGAATGGACGTGAGGAAGCATCGCTACGCCACGTTTTCCGAGCTGGAGCTTTACTGCTACAGGGTGGCTGGCACAGTGGGCCTGATGAGCCAAGCCGTGATGGGCCTGGATCCTGCCTACACGTCTGCGCCCTGGAGTGAACGGCCAGATCCCAGCCAGGCCGCCATCGCTTTGGGCATTGCCAACCAACTCACCAATATCCTCAGGGACGTGGGAGAAGATCGGGAACGAGGACGGATTTACCTTCCTTGCGACGAAATGGAAAAATTTGGTTATGCCGAGTCTGATCTTCTGGCCGGCAGGCTCAATGACAATTGGCGGGCCCTCATGGCCTTTCAGCTCTCGCGGGCGCGCGACTGGTTTGCCCGCTCCGAAGAGGGAGTGCGCTGGCTTTCTGCAGATGCACGTTGGCCGGTCTGGGCTTCGCTGAGGTTGTATCGCGGCATTCTTGATGTGATAGAGCGGCAAGATTACGATGTTTTCAATCGCAGGGCTTTTGTGCCCACGGCAGGCAAATTGCTCGATCTTCCCCTTTCCTATGTGTTGGCCCAGGTGCACTAGCTGGGTTTAAGCCATTCCAGGAGAATGGGATTCACCTGTTCTGGTGCTTCGTCGTGGGGGCAATGTCCGAGTCCTTCCAGCACTCTCAGCTCCTGGATAGCGGGAAACTCGTTGGCCCAATGCTGCGCCTCCTGCGGGGATTCCCATGGGTCATCTCCTCCCCAAATCATGCGCACAGGCAGATGGAGATCCACCAGAAGATCGGGCGCCAGGAGATCGGAAAAGAGATTCACAAAGCCCCGAAAACTCTCCGATGCCCCCTGATCTGTTGTGGGCCGGTGGAGCAGCGCAATCAATTCCTCATCCACATTGGCACCAGTGGGATAGGCCACTTTCAGCACCCGGCGAATGAAGGCAGGGCGAGCCAGAAATTGGAACAATGTGGTGGTGAGCCACCGCTGCCGCACCATGCGCTTCAGCAGTGGTCTGCTCAGCTGTTGCAGGATAGGCAGCTCCTGAACCCTGCGCTCATCGAGGGTGCGCTGTGCACAATCGATCAGAATCACTTGGACGGGAGGGTGACCCCTTTCGCCAAGAAGCTTGGCGGAAACAAGAGCAACAACTCCGCCAATTGAATTGCCCACCAGGTGAATGGGTCTGTCGGACGGACCAGGGCAGACATGGGTGGCAATGAAATCAGCCACCAACTCAGCCCAAAGTGCAAAGCAATAACGAACAGCCCCTGGCTTCTCGGGTTCGCCCTCCAAGCGTGAGGGCGGTTTGTCGCTGCTGCCAAACCCGATCAGGTCGAGCGCGAACACTTCGGCGACCTCGGCCAAAGCTGAAAAGTTGTGGCGCCAATGGTGAACATTGGCGCCAAATCCATGGATGAGCACAACGGCTTGACGGGGCTGCGATGTCCCCTCACGCACCCAACTGATGCGATGACCCCGCCAGTCCCAGATCTGGGGGCTGGGCGAGGCCATCAGGGGCGGCTCAGACGCCAACAGTTTGATTGGCGAGCAGTGCCTTCAGCTTGGCCAATTCCCCTGCCCAGCGGGGATCGGGGGAATCGGTTTCCACGTTGTCGGCGTGCACCACCTTGTCGGCAGCCTTGCGAGCCGCTGTGGGGGTGCTGCCCGGTGAACGCCGCTCGTCCCTTCCCTGGGCTGGGCTGCGGCTGTCCCGGCGCTCTGAGATCTCAATGCGGAGGGGTTGGCCCGCGAAGTCGCGGCCGTTGAGCTGGGCGATGAGGGCTTCGGCCAGATTCGGGTCGTCGACATTGGCGAATCCAAAGCCTCGGCAGGCGCCGGTGTCGCGGTCGTTCACCGCTTTGAACCGGATTCCTTCCCCCACACCCCCTAAGAGAGCTTCAAGCTCCTTGACATCAAAAGCACTCGGCAGATTGCCGACATAAAGACGAACACTCATGGAAAGGGTGGCAGAAGAAAAGGAAGATTGCGCCAGGCGATGGACGACGCCGTTGCACTAAGAAGTTAATCATGGCAAGGGCCTCCTGTGGCATCCAACCAGTCTTGAGCAGCCTTTAAAGCCGTCTCATGCCTGGGATCTTCCCTTGGCAGTCGACCAAAGGCGCGCGCTGCCGTCAGGTGATCCAGAAGCAGTCCAAGGCGAGGGCCTGGGCGGAGACCCAAATGCTTTTGAAGGTCCTGGCCATCCAACGGTGGACGGGGATGGAACAGGGGATCGCCCGGATCGCGCCAGCGCGGCAGCGCCACTTCAGCCACCGCCACAGGCAGCTCCAGCAACAGGGCGGGCAGATCCTCAGCCAGCTGGCGATGCAGTTCGAGCTGCTCGGCCTCGGGGAGGCCAGCGAACCCCCGCTGCGGCTGAGGCAGGCCGGGGGACATCAGTCGCTGTCGCCAACGCCTCAGCTGTCGACAGCGACGGCGCAGTCTGTTGCTGGCATGCATGGATGAGAGGGCTTTCTCATCGAGCAGGGCCGCCAGTCTCGCGAGGGGAAGGGCCGCTTCGGCTTCCTCGTCGGTGAGTCCCCGCAGCCGGGCTTGCTCGAGGGTGAGATGGGCCGTGACCATGCAGGGCTGGCGCTCCCCAGCGGGCTGGGGAGCCCAGGATTCGAGCAGGCCGCTCCGCTGGAGAAGCTCCCCCCCCCGAGCCCCATCCACACTGCCCGCCAAACGCAGAAGCTCCGCCAACACCCGCTCGCCGGCCACGGAAGCCAGGCGGGCCCGATGGCTCACGATCCATTGCCAGGTCTGCTCAGAGAGGCTGAATCCCAGCTCCACCGCCAGCCTGATCCCCCGCAGCAGCCTGAGGGGATCGTCCAGCAAATTGGCCTCCGCGATGGCGCGGAGCTCCCTGCGCTGAAGGTCGCCAAGGCCCTGGAGTGGATCCACGAGGGCCAACGCCTCCTGGCCGATGGGAAGCCGCAGGGCCATGGCATTGACGGTGTAGTCCCGACGGCTCAGATCAGCCGTGAGGCAGCCGCCCTCTTGGCGGGCCAGATCCATGGTCCACCCCTTCAACACCAGCCTGCCGATGGCGCGCTCTCGATCCAGCTCCACCGCCGTTCCCCCGAGCTCCTGGGCCAACTGCCTCGCCAGGGCGACCCCATCGCCAGGCACCACCAGATCAAGATCGGGTCTCTCCCCCAAACGCCCGAGCAACCCATCGCGCACAGCACCGCCAACGAGGGCCGTCCCGCAGGGCAGGAGCGACAGGGGCAGGGGCCAGGACGCGGGGGCCAGCCGCTTCCACAGCTCCTGGTGCAGCGAGGGGAGACACGCCAAAATGATCTGGCCCTTGGGATCAGGCGGCATGTGCATTTGTGTGGATTGCCACTGGATCGATCGCTGCCAGGCCTATCACGCAGTCGAGCGGCAGCATGGCGTCCCTCACCTCAATCCGCACCCGGTGTTCCGTCCTGAGCGCCCCCATGTGCATGTTCAGATCCGCGAGCTCCCCGATGGACAGGTGGGGGTGGAATGGGATGTGAGGGCCTGTGAAAGCTTTGTGGCCGATCCCGGACACTGGCAGCGCTTGCGCCCCAAAGAGCCCGTCCCAGCATGAGCGCGGCGGAGTCGACTCCAAAAAGGGGCTGGCTGCTCGCCCTGCACAGCTCCAGCGAGACCCTAGGGGTGGCTCTGCAGCCACTCGGACAGCCAGAGGTTCCTGCCCAGCTGCAATCCTTTGCCATGGGCAGAGAGCTGGCCAACAGCCTGCTGCCCTGTGTGGAAGCCGTGCTTCCCGCTAGCGAATGGATCCATCTCGCCCGCCTGGCCGTGGCCATTGGCCCAGGCGGCTTCACGGGCACACGCTTGACCGTGGCAATGGCCAGGACGCTCTGCCAGCAGCTGGGGCTGCCCCTGGATGGCATCAGCAGTTTTCACCTGATCGCGAGGCGATTGCTCAGCGAAGCTCCCCGCTGCGTGCCCTTGATCCTCAGCCAGGAGCTCCCACGCCATGGCGTGGTGGCCGGGCTGTATGGCGCGGATGCGTCTGGCCCGGGGGGGGTGGTGGAGCTGCAGGCGCCTCGCCTCTATCGAACCGAGGACGATCTGGCGAGCAGCCTGGGCCACCATGCCCGACTGCCTGCCCAGCCCCAACTGCCTGCCGATGCAGGGCAACTTCTCATTTTCAGCCAAGAGGCGGCGCGCCTGGGCGCGCCGGCCCCCTGGGCTTCCGTGGTGCCTCTCTACCCCACAAGCCCGGTGGAGCTCCTCCCGTGAAGCAGGCCCATCGCCGCAGGCGTCGGCCCTCGCGGCTGCCCGCGCTGGTTGTGGGGCTGGCGGGCCTCTCCCTGCTCTGGCTCTCGCGGGGCTGGTGGTGGCCGACGCCCCCTCCACCCCAGATGATTCTTGTGCTTGGCGGAGACGTGGCCCGGGAACAGGTGGCGGCCCATTTGGCCCGCGCCGATGGTCTGCCTGTGGTCGTCAGCGGCGGCACCAATCCGGAATATGCCACCTGGTTGTTCCGCGAGCGGGAGGGACTGCCGGCCCATCAAGTGAAACTGGATTATCGCGCCCGAGACACGCTGACCAATTTCACGTCCCTGGTGGATGATCTGCGTCGCGCTCGCATCCGCCATGTCCTGTTGGTCACCAGCACAGACCACATGGAGCGGGCCCTCCTGGTGGGGCGCATCGTGGCTGGCAGCCGTGGCATCACCCTCACGCCAGTGGCCGTGCCATGCGGCCTTGGGTGTGTGAGCGAAACGAAGGAAAAAATCTGGGGAGATGGGCTTAGGGCCGCCGTTTGGGTGGTCAGTGGCCGGGATCTGAGGATGTGGGGGGGATCAGCGCTGGTTCGGCAGTGGCGGCGAGCAGTGGGGGGGTGATCAGCCCCTGATCGAGCATGCGATTGATCTGGGCTTGAGCCGCCGCCGTGACGGCCTCCAGATCGGCGCGGCTCGTGGAAGCCGGTGGGGGGATCGGGGTGCCGATGCGCACATGCACAGGCACCAACCGCAGCCCCCCCCCACCTGGGCCAAGGGCCCGGTGGCTGTTGATGATCGCCACCGGCAGCAGGGGAAGGCCCGTGCGCGCCGCCAGGAGGGCGGCGCCCTGCTGTGGCCGGCTCACGCGCCCATCCACCTGCCGCGTGCCATCAAGAAACACCCCCGTGGCCCAGCCCTCCTGCAGCCGAAGGCAAGCGGTGCGCAAAGCCTGGCGGTCGCTGCTCCCCCGGGCCACGGGGTAGGCCCCGCAGGCCCGGATCAAGGGACCCAGCAGGGGGACGCGAAACAATTCCTCCTTCGCCATGAAGGCCACCGGACGCCGCACTGCGCAGCTGAGCAGCGGTGGATCCAGATAGGAGCCATGGTTGGCAACAACCACGAGCCCCCCCTGGCGGGGCACATGGGCAACCCCCTCGGTGCGCCCCCGCAGGAGCAGCCGAAACACGGGCAAGACCAACAGCCAACGCATCAGGTGATACGCCAGCGTGGGCTTCGCTGCATGCAGCAAGGGGGGGCGACTCATGGATCCAAATCGGCTGCGCTCGCCACCTGGGCCGTCACCAAGTCCGGACAACCGCGTTTGATCAGCCCGCTGAGCACGTTGCCAGGGCCGATCTCCACCGCGGTGCGAATGCCTTCCTGCTGGAGGCGCCCCATGGTTTCTCGCCAGCGCACGCCAGTCGTCATCTGCCGCATCAGCCTGGCCTTGAGGGCCTCAGGCCTCCTCTCGGGGGTGGGATCGGTGTTGCTGAGCACCGGCACCGAGGCCTCCGCAAACGGCACCTGCTCCAGCTCTGCGGCAAAGCGGGTCGCGGCCTCGGCCATCAAGGGGGAGTGGAATGCGCCGGAGACAGCCAACGGTATGGCCCGCTTGCAGCGGAGGGTTGTGCTCACCGCTGTCACAGCCTCGGGCGTGCCCGAGAGCACCACCTGGGCTTCGCTGTTGTCATTGGCAATCACCACGCCTTCGGTGGCCTCCACGAGATCCTGAAGCTCTTTCGGGTCGAAACCGATGAGGGCGGTCATCGCCCCGCCACCGGCTGCCGCCATCAACTCACTGCGGCTTTGCATCAGGGCCAGGCCCGTCTCCGCATCAAAGACGCCAGCGGCGTAGAGGGCCACCAACTCGCCAAGGCTGTGACCGGCCACAAGCGCCGGCCTGCGCCCCCGGGCGTGCAGGGCATCCACCAACAAGCTCTCCACCACGAAGAGAGCCGGCTGGGTGTTGCGGGTGTCGTTGAGGTTCATCAGGCCCTCCCCCGGTTCAGGAGCTGCACAGATGGCCAGAAGATCGCGGCCGAGCCTTTCAGAGGCGAGAGCAAAGCGCTCTTGAGCCCCGGGAAGGGAAAGCACAGCCTTCGCCATGCCGGGCTTCTGCGATCCTTGCCCCGGAAACACCCAGGCCACTGCCATGGCAGAACAACGCGTCGTTGGGCTTGGAGACTACGTGGAGGCGGCCGGCCCACTCCAGCGCATCACAGCGGCTCCCCAGCTCAAACCGGCTCCAAAGCCGCTGGTGGCCAGGAGATGGCCGGGCTGAACCAGCCCGTTGCGAACGGCCTCATCAAGCATCAGGGGGATGGTGGCGGCGGAGGTGTTGCCGTACGACTCGAGATTGCTGAGCACCCGCTCAGTCGGCACGGAAAAGCGGTCCGCCACCGCATCGAGAATCCGCTGATTGGCTTGATGGAGCAGAAGCCAGTCCATCTGGTGAGCCTCCAAGCCAGCACTCTGGAGGACCTCGGCGAGCACGAGGGGCACTTCGCGCACAGCAAACTTGTACACCTCCTGCCCATTCATGAACAGGGGCTGAAACCCTCCCACCTGGGTCGAGACCCCATCCAGCAACGTCTGGAAGGTTTCCCCCTGAGCCAGGGTGAGGCAGCCGTTGCGGCTGCCATCGGTGCGCATTCGGAAGGCGAGCAGGTCGTCCGCCTCCCTGGCACACGCTTCGATGGCCACTGCCCCCGCTCCATCTCCGAAGAGCACACAGGTGCGGCGATCGCTCCAATCGAGCCAGCGACTGAGCTGGTCGGCCCCAATCACCAGGGCACGACGCATCGTTCCGGCGCGGATGTATTGCGCTGCGGTGACAAGGGCAAAGAGGAAGCCACTGCAGGCAGCCGTGAGGTCGAAGGCCACGGCCTGGCGAGCGCCCAGGGCCGCCTGCACCCGCGGGGCGGTGCCAAATAGGTCGTCTGGGCTGGAGGTGGCCAGGAGGATCAGGTCCAGGTCCCCAGGCTCCCAGCCAGCGTGGTGGAGGGCGGCCCGGGCCGCTTCCGTCGCCAGCGTGGTGACGGTCTCTCCAGGCCCTGCCAGCCGTCGCGCCCCGATCCCCGTGCGGCTGCGAATCCAGTCATCGGAGGTGTCCACCAGGGCGCGCAAGCCCTCGTTGCTCACGCTGGTGGTGGGAACTGCCCGCCCAGAGCCGACAACGGTCACCCCGTGGAGGGCCGAGGGGCTGCGATGGCTAGCAGTGTGCTCCGACACCCTTGGCGCTCGGTTCGGATCAGTCAATCACAGGTGGCTGCAGCCGCTGCCTCACCGCCGAGGGCATGGAGATCCTCCATCACGTGATGGCTTGCCGCGGAATGGGCCAATCGCAGGGCACTGACCACCGAAAGCGCCTTGCTGCTGCCGTGGCCGATCACACACACCCCATCCACCCCGAGGAGGAGGGCCCCGCCATGTTCGGCATGGTCGAGACGTTTCTTGATGCGCACCAGATTGCTGCGCAGAAAGGCGGAACCCACCTTGCCTCGCCGACCGCGGGGAAGTTCGGCTCGCAAGACATCCAACAGGACACTGCCCACCGATTCCAAGAATTTGAGCAACACATTGCCGGTGAATCCGTCACAGACCACCACGTCAAAGCGACCCGAGAGCACATCGCGCCCCTCACAGTTGCCGGCAAAGCGCAGGCGTGGGTCGGCCAGAAGCAATGGGTGGGTCTTGAGGGCCAGGTCGTTGCCCTTGCACTCCTCTTCACCGATGTTGAGCAATCCCACCCTCGGGCTGGGAACCTGCATGACATCGCGGCTGTAAATGGTGCCCAACAGGGCAAATTGATGCAGCCAGCTCGGCTTGCAATCGGTGTTGCCCCCCACGTCGAGCACAAGCACCTGCTGAGCCGGATCCTTGGTGGGGAAGAGGGCCCCGATGGCCGGCCGTTCGATGCCCCGCAGCCGTCCGAGGCGGAAGATGGCCGATGCCATCACCGCGCCAGAGTTGCCGGCGGAATACACGGCCATGGCCTGACCTGATTTCACCAGATCCATCGCCATGTTGATGCTGGCATCCCGCCGGCGGCGCACCACGGTGACCTCCTCGTCCATCCCCACCGATCGGCCACTGGGGACGACATCCAAGAGCCCTCGCGCTTGGGCCTCCTCCAGTTCCTCCCCCAGCCCCAGGCTGGCCACCGCCCTGCGCAGCGGCTCCACCTCCGCCACAAAGCGGATGCGCAGCGGCAAAACGCGCACGGCCCTCAAGCAGCCCTCAAGGATGGGGCCGGGAGCATGGTCTCCCCCCATCCCATCCACGGCGACCCAGAAACGATCGCGGTCGTCAATCACGGGCCACTCCTCAGGGCCACCAGTGCCCTGCTGAAGGCGGCGGAGCGGGTCGAGCACAAGGGGCTGCAGGACCGTGCCTGCCGCCACGCCAGCGACGGATCCGGCGGCGCTGGCGGTGTCCACCAAGCTGGTGACGGCCGCATTGCGCTTGTACCAGATCACAAGCCGCCGGATGGTGCGGTTCGGGCGTTGGCGCCGGCTCAAGGCAGGCCGCCCGGTGGATCGGAGATGGTCAGGGTCCTTCGGAGGCAACGGAGTCAACGATGCGCTGGAAGAGGTAGCCAGTGCCCCGCGCTGTGAGGATCAGCTCGGGGTTGGCGGGATCGTCCTCCAGTTTGGAACGCAGCCTGGAGATATGGACATCCACCACACGGGTATCTACATGCCGCTCAGGCGTGTAGCCCCACACCTCCTTGAGGATCTCGCCTCGGCTAAAGGGCTCGCCCGAACGGCTCACCAGGAGTTCAAGAAGGCTGAATTCCATCCCTGTGAGCCGGATGCGCTCGTCAGCCCTGTACACCTGGCGCTTGTTGGTGTCGATCCGCAGGTCTCCCACCTGGATGACCCCGGAGTTGGGAATGCCAGCCACCTGCTCCTTGTCCACCCGCCGCAGCACGCAGCGAATGCGGGCCTCCAGCTCCTTGGGGCTGAAAGGTTTCACCACGTAGTCGTCGGCGCCCAGCTCCAAACCCGTGATGCGATCGGCCACATCGCCCAGGGCCGTGAGCATCACGATCGGCACATCCGATTCTTTGCGCAGCTCCTGGCAAACCCCGTAGCCATCAAGCTTGGGCATCATCACATCGAGAACCACCAGGTCGGGGTGGACGCGGTGGAACGTTTCCAGAGCCTCCTCGCCGTCGGAGGCTGTCAGCACCTGGTAGCCGATCATCGAAAGTCGGGTCTCCAGAATCCTGCGAATACTGGCCTCGTCATCCACGACAAGGATGGTTTCTTTTGCCGGGGGGGTCGCCGTCATCGCAAGGGCGCTGCAGTTACAACGAATCGGATCCACTGAAAAGGCCTGAGGGCCATTCAGTTCACTGAACGCCACCTTTCTTTACAAAAACCTCTTGGCCCGTCCCCCTTCCGTCTTCATCTGCCAGGCCTGTGGGGCTCAAAGCCGCCAGTTCTTCGGGCGCTGTGCCGCCTGTGGGAGCTGGAACTCCTTGGTGGAGCAACCCTCCCCGGCGAGCAGGGAAGGGCGAACGGATCGCCTGCGCTTGTCCTCAGCCCCCCCTGCCGAGATGGGCAAGCCAAAGCGCTCCACCCCCATCCAGCTCGAGGGCGCTCCTCCCCTGATGCGGCTGGAAACCGGGTTCGGCGAGCTGGATCGAGTGTTGGGAGGTGGACTCGTTCCCGGGGCTCTGGTGCTCTTGGGTGGCGATCCCGGCATTGGCAAGTCCACCCTGCTGCTGCAGGTGGCCCAGGCGATGGCCGACCACTGCAGCGTGCTCTATGTGAGTGCGGAGGAATCGGCCCAACAGGTGAGGTTGCGCTGGCGCCGGCTCATCCCCCAGACCCCCTCGCTCTCCACCGCCGGGGGGCTCCAGCTGCTGGCGGAGACCGACCTGGATCGGGTGTTGGAGGAGTTGGAAGCCCTCAGGCCGGCGGTGGCGATGGTCGACAGCATTCAGGCCCTCCATGACCCCAACCTGAGCAGCGCCCCGGGCACAGTGGCCCAGGTGCGGGAGTGTGCGGCCGCCTTGCAACGGCTGGCCAAGCACCATGGGATGGCCCTTGTGCTGGTGGGGCATGTCACCAAGGAGGGATTGCTGGCAGGCCCCAAGGTGTTGGAACACCTGGTGGATGCGGTGCTCACCTTTGAGGGGGACAGGTTTGCCAGCCACCGTCTCCTTCGGGCCGCCAAGAACCGCTTTGGCGCCACCCATGAACTGGGGGTGTTTGAGATGCGTGATGGGGGCCTGGCGGAGGTGACCAACCCGAGCGAGCTTTTTCTCGGTGGTGGTGAGCCCAGTTCCGGCAGCGCCACCATCGTGGCTGTGGAGGGCACCCGGCCCCTGGTGGTGGAGCTGCAGGCCCTGGTGAGCACCACCAGCTACGCCAGTCCGCGTCGGACGGCCACCGGCATTGGCACAAACCGCCTGCACCAGATCCTGGCCGTGATCGAAAAACATTTGGGCCTGCCCCTGTCCCGATTCGACTGCTACCTCGCCGTTGCAGGGGGGCTGCAGGTGGAGGAACCAGCGGGGGATCTGGGCGTGGCTGCAGCCGTGGTGGCCAGCTATCGCGACCTGACCCTGCCGCCGGGCACGGTGTTGATTGGGGAGCTGGGCTTGGGCGGGCAGCTGCGTCCCGTGGGGCAACTCGAGCAGCGGCTGCAAGAAGCGGGCCGATTGGGATTCACCAGGGCGGTCGTGCCGCGAGGCACAGGCTTGGCTCCGTCCCAGGCCGCCCCTGGCTTGCAGGTGCTGGAATCGTCCACCCTGGCGGAGGCGCTGGTGGGAGCCCTGGGGGTGAATCCCGGAGAGGATTGGATCGGCTGACCCGCTCAACAGAACAGGCAGAGGCGATGATCAGAAATAAACATCCACGCTGCCGCGCCCGGTTGTTTTCAGCCAGTTTTGAGCTTCGATATAATTGTTTGGAGCTAGCCGTATGGCTTTCGCCCAGCAATCAGCAGCTAGATCAAAACAGCGATCTGCCTCATCTGCGTCGCCCTTCTCCTGGGCAAGCGAGCCCAGGTGGTGATGAATGACGGCCATGTTGTTCAAGGCCTGCGGCATTTTACTATTTAGGTCGAGAGCTTGTGTATAAAAATCCAGAGCCCTCTCATGCTCGCCATTGCTGGTGTAAACCAGAGCCATATTGTAAAGAATAAAGGCCCGATCATTGGGGTCGTCTTCCAGCTTGAGTGCCTCTTCGTAATTCTCTAAAGCCTCTGCATACTCGCCATCTCCCTGGGCGCTCATGCCGTCGCGGTAATAGGCAAATGCTTCTTTCGCCCGGCGATTGGTGGGCAGAACCTTCAAAATCAGGTCGGCCATCACGGTGAAGCTTTTATCAATGAAGTTGTCGTTGCGCTGGGAACGGGGCACGGCGCCTGGGAAATCAGAATCCCATCCTGCCTGTTCAGACCGCCAGTTGTTGACGACCGTTCACTTTGCCTAGGCTGAGAAGGCTTGTTTTGCCGTTCCTTGTCCCCCTCCACCAGCGGCACCCTCTCGCCTACGGCAACCAGCGCTCAGGGCTCCGCCTCGCCTGCTGCGTCGCCCTCTGGATCCCGCGGCGTGCTGATCGACGTGGAGGGCATGAAGTGTGGTGGTTGTGTGCGGGCCGTGGAGCAACGCCTTCAGCAGCAGCCAGGAGTGAGACAAGCCAGTGTGAATCTGCTGACGCGCACGGCATGGGTTGAGCTGGAGGGTGGGGAGGAGGAGGGCATCGGCGCTCTGCTCGACAGCCTGCGGAGTTTGGGGTTTGAGGGAAAGCGGCGGCAGGAGGGCGACGACAGTGCCCTGAATCGAAGGGAGAAGCTGCGCCAACAGAGCTGGTGGCAGCAATGGCGCCAACTTCTCATCGCTCTGTTGCTGGTGTTGCTCTCCAGCTTGGGCCATTGGGCCGACGCTGCTCCCCAGAGCTGGCCCAAGGAACTTGCCCTGTTTCAGGCTCCCTGGTTTCACGGTCTGATCGCCACGGCTGCCTTGGCGGGTCCCGGGAGGCCCATTTTGCAAGCGGGCTTCCGATCTGCCCTGGCGGGCCATCCCGGCATGGACACCCTCGTGGGGCTGGGAATGGGCAGTGCCTATCTGGCAAGCGCCATCGGCTGGCTTTGGCCTGTGAGCCAGTTGCCCTGTTTCTTCAATGAACCCGTGATGTTGCTCGGGTTTGTGCTGGCCGGGCGATTTCTCGAGGAGCGGGCCCGCTACCGAAGCTGTCGCGCCATCGAGGAGCTGGCCTCCCTCCAGCCTGATCAAGCACTACTGCTCATCGATGAGGGCCCCCCTCGCCCCGTCCGTTCGGGGGGGCTCCGCCCCGGGGATCGCCTGCTGGTGCTACCGGGAGACCGGTTGCCCGTGGACGGAGTGGTGCGCAGCGGGACATCCGCCGTGGATCGCTCGGCCCTCACCGGGGAACCCCTCCCCTTCCAGGCCGCCCCGGGGAGCGAGCTGGATGCGGGAAGTTTGAACCTTGAGGCTCCACTGGTGGTGGAAGCAAGCCGCTGCGGTTCAGACACAGCGATTGCCCGCATTGTGCGCCTCGTGGAAACAGCCCAGGCCCGCAAAGCTCCCATTCAAGGTCTGGCTGATCGGGTGGCAGGGCGATTCACTCAGTTCGTGCTCGCCTTGGCTGGGGCCACCTTGTTGTTTTGGTGGCTCATCGGGGCGCGGGTGTGGCCCTGGGTGCTCCATTCCTCGGCAGCAGGGTTCCCCAGCCCGTCGCTCCACCTGGGCCATGGCCATGCGGCAGGCGCCACCACTCCCATCGGCTTGGCCATGCAGCTCGCCATTGCCGTTTTGGTGGTGGCGTGTCCCTGCGCCCTGGGTCTGGCCACCCCAACGGCCATCAGCGTGGGGAGCGCCGTCGCCGCCCGCTCGGGGGTGCTGTTTCGCGGCGGCGATGCCATCGAAATGGCGGCCCATCTGGGCGCCGTGGTGTTTGACAAAACCGGCACCCTCACCGTGGGCCGCCCCCTGGTGACCTCGCTCGAACCCTTCCCCCAGGAGAAGGCACAAGCAGGGCGTGCAGGACTGGAGGCGCTCTGGATGCTTCAGGTGGCGGCCAGCCTGGAGCAGCACAGTCGCCATCCTCTTGCCCATGCCCTCTTGCAGGAGGCTCAGAACAGGGGGCTGCCGCTGTTGGCGGTCGTCGATAGCCGAACTCACCCCGGCCAGGGGATGGAGGGCAGGCTCGAAGGACTGGCTGATCCCATCCGGGTGGGTCGCCTTTCCTGGCTGCAGGAGAGCGGGCTGGTCCTCTCTTCTGCAGGCACTGAGATCTTGGCCGCCACCCACCTCAGCCAAGCCACCCTGATCGGCGTTGCGGAAGGAGAGCGCTGGCTCGGAGTGATCGCCGTTGAAGATCAGCCTCGCCCGGATGCTGCACACACTCTGCAAGCCCTACGCCAGCAGGGGGTGGCAGTCGGGCTTCTCAGTGGCGATGGTGAAGGCAGCGTGCGCCACCTCGCCTCCCTGGTTGGTCTCAAGCAGGAGGAGCTGGCCTGGGGCTTGCGGCCCGAAGAGAAAGTGGAGGCCCTCAGCCGCTGGCGGGCCAGCGGCGCCGTGGCGATGGTGGGGGATGGCATCAATGATGCCCCCGCCCTTGCCTCAGCTGATCTGGGGATCGCCGTGGGGACAGGCACCCAAATTGCCCAGGATTCCGCAGACCTGGTGGTGATGGGTGAGCGGCTGATGGACGTGGTGAGGGCCCTGCACCTCGCCCGCCGCACGATGGCCAAGGTGCGCCAAAATTTGGCCTGGGCCTTTGGCTACAACCTCATCGTGTTGCCCATTGCCGCCGGAGCCCTGCTTCCCGTCTTCGGGCTTCAGCTCACCCCCCCGTTGGCCGCCCTGCTGATGGCGATGAGTTCCATCACGGTTGTGATCAATGCCCTTTGGCTTCAGGGAGCCCAAGGCCCCCTCTCCCCCGCTGCCGCTCCACCCCATGACCCGTAGGGGACGCTTTGTGGTGCTTGAGGGCATCGATGGCTGCGGCAAAACCACCCAGATCGAAGCGCTGCGCAACTGGCTGCCCAACAGTGGCCTGATGCCTCGCACGGCGGAGGTGGTGGTCACCCGGGAACCGGGCGGCACGGCCTTCGGAGCAGCCCTGCGGGAGCTGCTGCTTCACCCGCCCGCCCATCAAGTGCCAGGGGAGAGGGCGGAGCTGCTTCTTTATGCGGCTGATCGAGCCCAACATGTGGCCGAGCGCATCGAGCCCTCCCTGGCGGCTGGGCACTGGGTGCTCTCCGATCGCTTCAGCGGATCCACTGCGGCCTATCAAGGCTTTGGCCGTGGTCTTCCCTTGGAAGCCATTCACCAACTTGAGCAGTTCGCCACCCATGGCCTGCAGCCAGATCTCACCCTGTGGCTGGATGTGCCTTTGGAAGAGTCCCTCCAGCGGCGGAACAGACGCACCAAGGAACGCCTTGAAGATCGCATCGAGGCGGAGGGGCAAGCCTTCCTCAAACGCGTGCACAACGGATTCCAAACGCTTGCAGAAGGGGCTGGCTGGTGGCGGGTGGCGGCCATGGGCCACCCCTCAGAGGTGAGCGAGCGTTGCTGCCAGGCGCTCCTGGAGTGCTTTCCGATGCTTGAGGACGATGGGGTCGCCCATGGCAGAGCCTGAGCTCTTTGCTGAGCTCGTTGGCCAATCCCTTGCGGTGCGGCTGCTTGCCGCTGCACTGCAGCGCGGGCGGCTGGCTCCCGCCTATCTGTTCGCAGGACCTGAGGGGGTGGGCCGGCGTCTGGCCACACAGCGGTTTCTGGAGGGGGTGCTGTCAGGCGGAACCAGCAACCCGGGGCTCCGACGGCGCCTCGACCAGGGCAATATCGCCGATCTCCTCTGGCTCGAGCCCACCTACCTGCACCAGGGCCAGGCTGTGCCGGTGTCCAAGGCGGAAGAGCTGGGGGTGAGCCGGCGCACCCCTGCCCAGATCAGGCTGGAGCAGGTGAGAGAGGTGAGTCGTTTCCTGGCCCGCTGCCCGATCGAATCGGCCAGACCCCTGGTTGTGATCGAAAACGCCGAAGCCATGGCCGAGCCAGCTGCCAATGCCCTGCTGAAAACTCTGGAAGAACCAGGCGATGGCCTGTTGATCTTGATCAGCGCAGCCCCGGAGAGGCTGCTTGGCACCATCCGCTCTCGCTGTCAGTGGATCCCCTTCCATCCCCTGCCGCCCACCTTGATGGCCCAGGTGTTGGCAGGCATCACCCCAGCAAACGGAGAGCGCACGGCTCCGGCGCTGGACCCCCCGGAATTGGTGGCCATGGCAGCAGGTTCTCCTGGAGCCCTTTTGGCCCATCGCCGTCAATGGGAACTCCTGCCGGAGGGTTTGGCGGAGCGACTGCAGGATCTTCCCCCCAACCCGCTGGCTGGACTGGAACTGGCCCGAGAGATTAGTGAGGGCTTGGACGGCGAGCAGCAGCTATGGCTGCTCAATTGGTGGCAGATCGCCCTCTGGCGACGCCACCGCAATCCCCGGCAGCTGGAGCGCCTGGAGATGCTCCGCAGACATCTGTTGAGCCATGTGCAGCCCCGTCTGGCCTGGGAGGTGACCCTGCTTGAGCTGGGCCATCTCCCAGCCAAGGGTTGAGGGGCTGGGGAGCCCTCATCAGGGGTTGGCTGGGGAGGGAGTGGTTTTGCCCTCGACCTGGGACTGGCGGGACTGGGCCACGAGGGGGTCCAGCTCCTTCAGTTGCTCATCCGTTGGGAGCTCAAGGCAATATCCAGCTCCATAAACCGTTTTGATGAAGCGGGGCTTGCGTGGATCGGGCTCAAGCTTTGTGCGCAGGTGACGCACGTGGACGCGGATGGTTTCAATGTCGTCATCAGGCTCGTAACCCCAGACCTCCTTGAGGATCAGTGATGGGGCCACCGTTTGACCGTGGCGTTGCAAGAGGCAGTGCAGCAGCTCGAATTCAAGGTGGGTCAGTCGCACGGGCTGATCAAACCAGATGGCCTCAAACCGCTCTGGCACCAGGGTGAGGCAGGAATAACTGAGAATCTCGTTGTGCTTGGTGGAGAGGGGCGCCCGTTCACTGCGGCGCAGCAACGCTTTGACGCGCACCATCAGCTCTTCCAGATCAAAAGGCTTGGTGAGGTAATCGTCCGCGCCGGAGTTGAAACCGCTCACCTTGTCTTTCGTGCCGCCCAGGGCTGTGATCATCAGGATGGGGATCCGGGCAGTGCGCTCATCTCGCCTGAGGCGTTGGCAGAGGGTGAGACCATCCACCTTGGGGAGCATGAGATCCAACAGGATCACGTCCGGGCTGAACTGCAGCGCGAGGGCCTGGCCTTTGATGCCATCTTCTGCTCGCTGCACGTTGAAGCCCCCGTGCTCCAGATGGCCGGCCACCAGCTCGCGCATGTCGCTGTCATCCTCAACAAGAAGAATGCAGGGTTTCATCGAATTCAAGGGTGCGAGAAGGTGGAGGGGGGTGGGGTCCCGGGACAGCCTGAACTTTTATTTTGAAGTGATGGGAGCAATTTGGGGGTTATTCGAAAAATTTCTGTGGACGTCTCGGGAGGCACATCCCACAGGGGGCCTCCCGTTGGGTCGGCGCAGTTGAAGAAAACTCCCCGGGCGGGATTCGAACCTGCGACCAATCGGTTAACAGCCGACCGCTCTACCGCTGAGCTACCGAGGAAAACTGTCCCTAACAGAAGGAACGTGTAGACCTTACCCGCCCCCCCCGCCCATGGGCAAGGGGCTCAGACTGCGGACCATGTCGGTGCCCGATTGCCAAGGACCGACCTGGCCTCGATCCATCCGTGCTGCGCCGTCGCAGTGGGGCAGCTCCTCCAACCTGTGGGTGATCCAGAGTGCGGTGAGCGGAGACTCCCGACGGCTGCAGAGGCTGCGAATCAGCGCCAACACCTCCCGCTGGCTCTCCGGATCGAGCAGGGCGGTGGGTTCATCAAGGAGCAGCAGAGTGGCTTCAGCAGCCAGGGCTCCGGCAATCGCCAGCCGCTGCTTCTGGCCGCCACTGAGGGTGTGAATCGGACGGGACGCCAGACCCCTCAATCCCACCATGGCCAACAGTTCTGCCACCCGCTGCTGAGCCTGCTCAGGGCTGGAAGGCTCTGGCAGGCCCAGCTGCAGGTCACTGCCGCAGGTGGGCATCAGCAGTTGGTGATCCGGATTTTGAAACACCATGGCCGGCTGCAGGGGGGTGTGGATCGTGCCGTGCTCAGGTGTCAGGAGCCCGGCCACCAGCCGCAGGAGGGTGCTCTTGCCGCTGCCATTGCTCCCCACCAACATCCACAAACCTGGTCTTGGGATCTGAAAGCTGCATCCCCGCAGGGCGGGACGATCGGGCGCCCAAGAAAAATCGAGGGCGTGCACCTCGAGGGGAAGGGTGGCTGGCTGTAGGGAGGGGGGGGCGGGCATGGGGCCTTCAACCCTCGAAACTGAAGCCGGGTCGCTTGCCGCTGCCGCCGATGGTGGATTTTTCGAAAATCTGCACGGCCACCACCTCGGCTGTCAGCACTCGGATGCGTTTGTGGGGATCTTTCTCGCAGGTGAGCTCAAGCAGCTTTGGAGTTCCGCTCTCGAGGGCCCGTCCCACCTCTTCATAGAGGGCCTGGGCCGGCTCCAGCTCCTTGCGCTGCACCGAGATCGGCATGGGGGTGAGGCGAAGGGAAAGCTCGACGATGTACATGGCAGGAAGGGGAGCTGCCCCACTTTGACGGAAGGACGAGCGGAAAATGAGAGAGGCGCGGGGAAGCCCTCCCAAAGCAGAGCCCAGAGATCTTGCGGGGCAGTAAGCAGATTTGCTCATTTGCTGGCGGATTTCCTGGCTTGCGGCGCAGGGACGCGCCTCTCCCCTTACGATGCGAAACGTAACGCTTCGTAAAGCACCCCCCATGACGATCGCTGTAGGACGCGCGCCAGCGGCCCGGGGATGGTTTGACATCCTCGACGACTGGCTCAAGCGCGACCGCTTCGTATTTGTGGGGTGGTCTGGTCTGCTGCTGTTCCCCTGTGCCT
>JAYKHK010000147.1:0-7960 GCA_035284785.1 Cyanobacteriota bacterium
CACGTCGGCGCCCTCAAAGAGCGCATTCGCGCAGGAATTGAAGTGAGGGCGACGGAGCGGGGCTCCTCCGTGCGCACCGGAATCGGAAGAATCCAGTGAGGGGCCTCCCGCAAAACGCAAGGGGCAACCCCCTTTAGCACAGACAGCCGGTAAGGATGTGATCAGGATCACAACAATCAATTCAAAAACTGGGTTCTTAAAACGCAAGAAAAATTCATAAGCGTGTTATACTTTATTAGAGCAACACAGTGCAAAAACGCACTTTTTTGTAATCAGCTGTTCTCCAGTCATGAGAGCATGCGCAAGGAAGTTGCATGTCGTTCGGCTGCAAACAAACATCGAGTCTTTTATGGCAAACGTCATTGGCACGTCCGTTAACGACGTCATTGGTCCCTTCACCTCCTCCGCGGGGGTGATTGGCGTCCCCACCTCCGGAGTTGACACTGTGAATGGGGGAGCCGGGGCGGACACCATGAATGCCGGTGATGGAAGTGACATCTATATTGTTGACAACGTCGGGGATATTGTTCGCGAGAGTTTTGATGATGCCCTCGGAGGCGTTGATACAGTCCTCTCTTCCGTCACCTATTCCCTCTCCCCTGGCACCGCTGGCTCCCAGGGCTTTGGCATCGAAAATCTCACCCTCACAGGCTCTGCAGCCATCAATGCCACGGGCAATGGCAAGGCCAACGTCCTCACGGGCAATAGCAGCAACAACTCGCTCACTGGTGGGGCTGGCAACGATACGTTGACAGGTGGCGCTGGCAACGACACTCTCATCGGAGGCGCTGGGTTTGATGTGCTCACCGGCGGAGCAGGCGACGACCGCTTCCGGTTTTTAAGCCTCTCGGAGAATACGGACATCATTAAAGACTTCTCCTTCTCTGGCATTGGCAATCGAGACTTTATTGAAGTCAGCGCAGCTGGCTTTGGCGCATCATCTCTCTCACAATTTAATTACAATTCACTCACTGGTGCGCTCTCCTTCCTGGGAACTCAGTTTGTAACAATCGAAAACAAACCACCCGGTTTCGCTGTATCTCTTGATGTGCTCCTGGTGTGAGTTTGTCCCCATTCTCACGAATGGCGCCCTATGTCCCGGTGCAAGCCGGGACTTTTTTCTTGCAAATGAAACCGTGGAGTTGAATAGGGACGAGGCATGGTGAACCCTGAAGCTGGCAACAGGGAAGGCTAGATCAAGGTGGGGGATATCTCTGATCGAGATCAGAGATATCAAACGCAGCCCTCGAAGCTGCCATCGACAGATTGCGTTCTACGGCATCTTCAACCAAGGGCGAAGCAATCTCAGCCTTGCTCTTTAACGACTCTGAATTGTGATGGTAGTTGAACGTCAGGCCGTCATCAACATGACGGCCACGATCGGCGGCCATTCTCCAATCAGCCGCGAATGCGCATCAACAGACGGATAAAGGGCTCAGGGGCCAGGATCGTTAGTTGGTCACTCCCTCAATACGATCCTCAATCTCCTGATAGATCTCCTGCAGCTGCTGGATATTCTCATCTGAGGTTTCCCAGTAGCCCCTGCCATTCACCTCGAGCAACGTTCCAACGATCCGGCGGAAGCTATGGGGATTGAGATCCATCAATCGCTTCCGCATCTCGGGGTCATTGATGAAAGTGTTGTTGGCCTCCTCATAAACAAAATTATCCACCTGACCGCTAGTGGCACTCCAGCCGAGAGTGAAATTCAGCCGCTTCGCCACTTCTCGTACCCCTTCATAGCCAGAATTCAGCATGCCCTCATACCACTTGGGATTGAGCAGCTTGGTGCGTGAATCCAAGCGAATCGTCTCGCTGAGAGTACGCACCTGGGCATTGGCGGTGGTGGTGTCTGCGATGTAGCTGGCGGGTGCTTTGCCATCCTCACGCAGGTTCGCGATTAATTTGGTGGGATCACTATCGAAATAGTGGCTGACATCGGTGAGGGAGATCTCGGCCGAGTCAAGGTTCTGGAAAGTAACGTCTGCCGTTTTCATCGCCGCCTCAAACACTTCACGCTTCTGGTTCATCTCACCAGGATTATCAGCATTGAAGGCAAAGGTTTTGCGCTTGAGATACATCTCTTGCAGCTCACCCTCCTCTTCCCAGGTGCTGTTTTCCACAGCCAGATTCACATTGGAGCTGTAGCTACCGCTGGCGTTGCTAAACACTCGCGTGGCCGCGTCCCGCAAGCTGATGCCACTGGCGGCCGCCTGCTCCTGGGCGTGCTTGCGCACAAAATTCATCGACAGCGGTTCATCAGCCTCCGCAGCCATCTTCACCCCTTGGTCGATCAGGGCCATCTGGTTGATGAAAAGGTCTCGAAACACCCCAGAGCAATTCACGACCACATCCACCCGAGGCCGGCCCAACTCCTCAAGCGGAATCAGTTCCAACTTGTTCACCCGACCCAGGGAATCGGGCAGGGGACGCACTCCGATGAACCAAAGGATTTGGGCCAGCGACTCGCCATAGGTTTTGATGTTGTCCGTCCCCCAAAGCACGCAAGCGATCGTTTCCGGCCAGTTGCCCTGATCAACCCTCTGGCGCTCCAGCAGACGGTCCACCACCACCTTTGCCGCCGCAATCGCCGCGCGGGTGGGAATCGCTTGGGGATCGAGCGCATGGATGTTTTTGCCACTGGGTAGCACCCCCGGATTGCGGATCGGATCGCCCCCCGGTCCAGGCAACACATACTCCCCATCCAGGGCCCGCAAAAGACTGGCCATCTCCTGATCGGCACAAATCTGCTCAAGGCAAAAGCGCAAGTAGGCAAATTGCTTGTCGAGCTCCTCTTGGTCGATGGCCCCGAATCCGGCTCCGCGGCAAGCAGCCAGCCAGGGGCTTGGGAAACGGACACCAAAACGCTCCAACCAAGCCAGCAACCAGCCGAAGTTTTGGCGCAGGGTCACCCTTCCATCGGCGCCCGTCACCTGACGGACCATCGCTCCCACCGCCTGCCGGCAGGTTTCGGTGATTTTGCGGTTGAGCTCCACATCAGCGAGCACTCCAGCGTCGTTGCCCCGATACACCTCCTCGATCGAGCGACCCATCGCCTGGGCCAGGAGGCCCGGCAACGAACGGATGCCCTCTTCCTCCCGTTCAATGGCAGCGATGTTCACCAGGGTGGCGATCGCCTCCTCGGCTGTGGGGGGTTTGCCGATGGTGTGAAGGCCGCAGGGCAGGAGCCGGCTCTCAATCTCCATCAGCTGCCGGTAAACAGCCCCGACGACGCCGTCGCGCGCCTCCAGATCAAGCTCGAGCGCATCGACCTCCGGCAGATGCACATCCTTATCAAGATTGCACTGACGAGCCGTTTCCACGATCGCATTCACAATCTGCACACC
Organism: Cyanobacteriota bacterium; assembly: GCA_035284785.1. GTDB lineage: Bacteria > Cyanobacteriota > Cyanobacteriia > PCC-6307 > Cyanobiaceae > Cyanobium. Next base: position 3,348 of record JAYKHK010000147.1, read on the forward strand.
GCGACTGCCCTCGCGCAGCTGCTGATAGCTGCCCACCAGCTCCCCCAACTCCTTGAGGCCCTTGTACAAGCCTGCGTTCTCTGCAGGTGGGGTGAGATAGCTGATGGTTTCGGCGTATCCCCGTCGCTTGGCGATGGTGGCCTCGCTGGGATTGTTGGCGGCGTAGTAATAGAGGTTGGGCAAGGCGCCGATCAAAGAATCGGGATAGCAGCTCTCGCTCATCCCCATCTGCTTGCCCGGCATGAATTCCAACGAGCCATGGGTGCCGAAATGCAGCACGGCGTCGGCCTCCCACACCTTCTCCAAATAGGTGTAGTAGGCCGCAAAGCCGTGGTGGGGGCTGGCGCTGCGGGAATAGAGCAGGCGCATCGGATCACCCTCGTAGCCAAAGGTGGGCTGCACACCCACAAACACATGGCCAAAATGGCGGCCGTAGATGAGCAGGTGGCTGCCGTCGCTGTTGAGGCTTCCAGGAGGCTTGCCCCAGTTCTCCTCCAGCCGTTTGGAATAGGGCGTGAGCCGCTCGTACTCCTCCACACTCATGCGGTGGGCGATCGCCAGCTCCGGCGAACCCTGCAGCGCCTGCGGATCGGTGAGCACCGCTTCCATCAGCGCCTGGGGCGTGCGGGGCAGGTCGTCCACCCGGTAGCCCTTGGCCCGCATCTCTTCCATCACGCGGTGGATCGAGCCAAACACGTCCAGATAGGCGGCGGTGCCCACGTTCCCTTTGTCGGGGGGGAAGCTGAAGACAGTGATCGCCAGCTTTTTCTCGGGGCGGGGCTTGATCCGCAGCGAGGCCCAGCGGATGGCCCGCTCAGCGATGGCCTCGACCCGATCTTGCAGGGTGTGGGCCTTGCCGGTGGCGTCGTCCCGCCCGCTGAGCACGATCGGCTCAATCGCCCCATCCAGCTCCGGGATGGCGATCTGCAGCGCCACCTGCACCGGGTGCAAACCCAGATCGCTCTCCTCCCATTCCTGGGTGGTTTGAAACACCAGGGGCAGCGCCACCATGTAAGGCCGATTCAGCCGCTGCAAAGCCTCGATGGCTTTGGGGTGATCCTGCCGGGCGGGGCCACCCACCAGGGCAAAGCCCGTGAGACTCACCACCCCATCCACCAGGGGCACCTCTGGATTGAGAGGATCGTAAAAAAATTGATTGACCGGCTTGCTGTAATCCAGCCCGCCACAAAACACCGGAATCACGGTAGCGCCCCGGTATTCCAACTCCTGGATCACCGCCACGTAATGGGCCTCATCGCCGGTCACGATGTGGCTGCGTTGCAGCACCAGCCCAATCACCGGGCCCTTGCGCGCCTTTTCGCTCAAATCGGCGCGGCTGGCGCTCCAATTGAGGTATTCCTTCAAATCTTCGAACATCCCTGGCGCCAGGGGGTGCCAAATGCCGAGATCCGGAAACACCACGGGATCAGCCACCTGCAGCGCAGGCCGCCCCTCCTCCCCTTTGGCAAACACGTATTTATCCGCCAACATCAGCAGGAAGTTGCGCAGGTTGTCCGGCGTTCCCCCAAGCCAATACTGAAAGCTGAGCATGAAGGAGCGAGCGTCCTGTGCCTTTTCCACCGGCAGATACTTGAGCACGGTGGGCAGGGTGTTCAACAGCTTGAGCATCGCGTCTTGAAAGCCTGCGGAGCCGCCTTTCTCCTTGCGCTTCTTCATGAATTGCGCAATGGCGCTCTTGCTTTGGCCAAGCTGAGCCATCGAGAAGGTGCCCAGCTTGTTGAGCCGCATCACCTCCGGCATCGAGGGGAAGACCACCGCCGCTTTGAGACGCTCCCGATGGGGCGCCACCGCCTCCACCACCTTCTGGGCCAGATCTTCAATGAAGATCAACGAGGCGATGAACACATCAGCGGCAGCCACATCGGCGCAAAAATCCGCATAGTTCTGGGGATCGCGCAGTTCTTCGATCAGATAACCGGAGAGCTCGATCGCCAGGGCCGGATTGGCTTCGTTGATCGTTTTGGCCGCAGTGGTGAGCGCGTTTTGGTACTGCGGTTCAAGCACCACGTAGACGGCCCGCATCAGGGCACGCTGGCCCAGGGCTTCAGGGCTGACCCGACGGGTGGCGGAACGGACCTGGGTGAACATGCGTGCCGTTGAATTGAGCAATGTTAAGGAGCCTACGCAGCGCCGCCCTTGGCTGTGCACCTCAGAGAAGAGGCGTTACAGGCTGCCGTGATCGGCGCGGCGTGGATCCCCGCTGATCACCCCCCACAAGACCCTGCCCCGCTGGGTGAGAAGTGCCCCCACGAGGGTGGAGGATTCCATCGTTGTGCCTCTCCCCGGCCTCCGATGAGGCCCTCTACCGCATGAGCCCAGCCCCCACTGCCCCTGCCAACGAGCGGTCTGCTTCCGCACCGATCCCCGTGGTGGTGGCGGGCGCCCTCGGCCGCATGGGAGCCGAGGTGATCAAAGCCGTGCGCGCTGCTCCCGACTGTGCCCTGGTGGGGGCCATCGACACCAGCCCGGATATGGAGGGGCACGATGTGGGCTTGGCGCTGGGTTTGGGGGAGCTGGAGGTGGCCATCAGCGGCGATTTCGAAGGCACGCTCTGCCAGGCCAGCCAGGCCGTGCGCCAGAGCGGCCCGGGCGGAGGCGCCGTGCTGGTGGATTTCACCCACCCCTCCGTGGTGTACGAGCACACCCGGGGGGCCATCGCCTACGGGGTGCATCCCGTGATCGGCACCACGGGCCTGGCGCCTGAGCAATTGGCGGATCTGGCCAGCTTTGCCGCCAAGGCCTCGGTGGGGGGGGCGGTGATCCCAAACTTCTCCGTGGGCATGGTGTTGCTTCAGCAGGCCGCTGCGGCCGCCGCACGCTTTTACGACTACGCCGAGCTCACCGAGCTGCACCACAACCGCAAGGCCGATGCCCCGAGCGGCACCTGCTTGAAAACGGCCGAGTTGATCGAGGAGCTCGGCAAAACGTTCAACCCCCCCCAGGTAGAGGAGCACGAAAGCCTTGCCGGTTGCCGCGGCGGGCTCCGCGAGAGCGGCCTGAGGCTGCACTCCGTGCGCCTCCCCGGACTTGTGGCCCACCAGGAGGTGCTCTTTGGCGGAGCTGGCGAAACCTATACCCTGCGTCACGACACGATCGATCGATCCGCCTACATGCCAGGCGTTCTCCTCACCCTGCGGCGCGTTCGCCAGCTCGATGGCCTGGTGTACGGCCTGGAGCGGCTGCTGTGAAGGCCACCCCACTGCCGCAGGCGACAGAGCCATGCTGATCCCGCTGAAACCTGGCGAGCTGGAACGGCTGATTCCAGCGGTGGCCACAGGCTCCCAATTCAAGGCCTGCAGCGGCGATCCCCGCAAGTTGCTGCAGCGGGTGTTGATCTCGGTGATCGGTGGCGTGATCACCTTGCTGATCAGCCAGACCCTGGCCTTCAACAGCCGTTTCTCCTCGATCTGGTTGGTGGCCGGGGTGGCCTTTCTGCTCTATCTGCTCTGGGGACCGATCGTGGAGGCGTGGCGCCGCAATTCCACCCTGCGCCGCTACCCGGCGGCGGCTCTGTTTGAAGGTCGAGTGGCGGATCTCTATCGCCGGGATGTAGTGGAGGATCGGCGAGAACAGGCTGACCGCAGCGGCAGGCTGGAGCTGGTGGAAAACACCCGCACCTGGCTCTGCCTGGAACTGGAAGATGAGGAGGGCTATCTGGGGCAACTGCGGTTCCCCATGGAGAAGAAACACCAAGAGATCCGGCCCGGCATGGTGGTGCGCTGCCTGGTGCTCAGCGAGCGCGCCGACTTCCGCCGCATCGGTGCCATCAGCGATGGCTGGCTGCCGCAGCTGAAGCTGTGGGTCGGCGAGTACCCCTATCTGCTGCGGCCCGCCTTTGAAGAACTTTGCCTCAGACGGCTGCGGGGGCGGTGAACCGCCCAACCCCGAAGGCAAAGGCCTGCAACATTGCGTTACAATTCACGCAACACTTCTCAACGGCACCATGGCCCAATCCACCGTTTCGCCAGCCGCCATCCGCGGCGCCCAAGTCACCACCGAAGATGGCGGCCGCCTCAATGCTTTCGCCACCGAGCCCCGCATGGAAGTGGTGAGCGCCGACAACGGCTGGGGCTTCCACGAGCGCGCCGAGAAGCTGAATGGCCGCATGGCGATGCTCGGCTTCATCGCCCTTCTGGCCACTGAATTCGCCCTCGGCGGCGAAGCCTTCACCCGCGGCCTGCTCGGCATCGGCTGAACCTCGCCTGGCCCCAGACCCCTCAGCCGCAACACATGGTGTTGCGGCTGTTTGCTTTGTACCGCAGCTCTGTTCCGGTGACGCCTGCCCCATCCCCTCCCCAGGCAACCCGTCCGTTGCACGCCCTGGTGCGCGGGGCTGGACCGACGGGGGCCTTGGCGGCCCTGGCTCTGGCCGATGCCGGCTGGGGCGTCACCCTGGTGGACTCCTCCAGCGCTTCCCAGATCCTGGGGCGATCGCGAGCTTACGCCTTCACCCACTCCTCTCGCCAGCTGCTGCAACGCCTGGGCCTGTGGGAAAGCCTCCTGCCTGTTTTTGAACCCTTCGTTCGACTCGACCTCGAAGATCTGGGAGCTCGGCAGAGCAGCCGTTTTGGGCCCGGCGATCTCTGGGGAGC
>JAYKHK010000148.1:0-4346 GCA_035284785.1 Cyanobacteriota bacterium
TGTTTTTGGATGACACCACCCTCGAAGACCTGGCCAAGCAACTGCCGGTGCCGATTCGCTTGATCACAGGGGCGGACGATCTGGTGGCTGTTTGCAGCGGCAGCACCGGCCAGGGTGCCTAAGCTCCTTTGGTTTGCTTCGTGGCCCGTGGGGCGCTCCCAATCGTTGTGTGTGGCGCTCCTCTTCGCTTCTTCTGCCCTTGGAAGTGGGCTGATGGCGGCTGAGGCTCCATCCCTCCCCGCTGAGCCCAAGGTGCCCACCTCGGAGCAGGCCCAACCCCCTTTCTCCGCCCCCTCTGGCAGTGAGGGCCTCTTGCCCACCACGGGGCCCGCCCCAACCTCCGCGGTGGCCCCAGCTCCTGCACAAGCCCCTGCCGCAACTCCAGCGCCGGCTCCGTCCCTTCCGCTTCTGCCCCGCCAGGCCCTGCCCCTGGCTCCCAAGGTGAAGGGGCCTCGCCCCCTCTCCAATCCCAAGGTGTTGCCGCCGGCCTCCAAGCGATTGCCTGGCGATCAGCTGGACCTGGTGGCTCCCGCCCCCCTCGCCCTGCCCACCCAACCCCAGCAGGTCCGCATTCAAGAGCTGCGGCCCGTAAGTCTTGATGAATCCGAAACCATCGCCGAGGTCAACAGCCCCGAGCTCAAGACCCTCTCCAGTCAGGTGGACCAGGCCCAATCGGCTCTGCGGGCGGAGATTGCCCGCTGGTATCCAAGCCTCAGCCTGAACGCCAACAGCTTTCCTGCCACAAACACCTCCCAGAACTTCAATCGCCCTTCAGCAACGACATCCGCCCAGAACGGCGGCAACGGCTACAGCGTTCAAACCATCACGTCGATGGACGCTTCCCTGCAGGCCACATGGGCTCTGATCGATCCCCGGCGGGTGCCCTTGATCGCTGCCGCTCGTGACCGCTACGAAAAAGCCAAAAATGCCTATCTGATCGGCCTCCGCGAGCTGAGGCTGCAGGTGGCCCAGGCCTATTTCGATCTCCAAAATGCCGATGAGCAGGTGCGCATCGGCCAGGAATCCGTGCGGGCCTCCCTGGTGAGCCTGCGGGATGCCCAGGCCCGCTTCCAGGCGGGAGTGGCCACAAAGCTGGAGGTGCTCGAAGCCCAAACCCAGCTCTCCCGCGACCAACAATTGCTCACCCAGGCCCTCTTCGGCACGACCGCCGGCAATCTCACCGCCTCCCCCGGCCAGGCGATTGCGCGACGCAATCTGGCCGCCTTGCTCGACTTGCCCCAAAACGTCACCCCCACGGCCAAGGATCCGGCCCGGGTGGTGGGCACCTGGATCCCCTCCCTGCAGGAAAGCATCGTGGCGGCTTACGCCTTCCGGGAGGAACTGGATCAGATCCTGCTTGATATTTCGATCGCCAACAGCACGGCCAACCGGGAGCTTGCGGCGGTTCAGCCGGTGTTGAACCTGTTCAACCGCTTTGGCGTCAACCGTGGCACCGGTTCCTCGTACACGCCTGGGCTCGCTGCCGGCACGGATCTGGCCACTGGCCTGCCCTTTTCTCTGGAAAACCAGCCAGAGCGCCAGTGGCGAGTGGATAACGCCTTTGGCATCAACGTGTCTTGGGACATCTTTGACGGTGGCCGCGCCAAGGCGCTCTACCGGCAGAACAAACAAAAAGCCCAGGAAGAAACCTTCAACTTCTCCAGGCAGCGTGATCAGATTCGTCAGGAGGTGGAGGCCAGCTTCTACGAGCTGCTCACCAACAATCGCAACATCATTACCACCTCCAACGAGGTGCTCTCCTCCCGCGAGTCCCTCCGCTTGGCTCGCCTGCGCTTCCAGGCCGGCGTCACCACCCAGCGGGAGGTGGTCGATACCCAGCGAGACCTCACCCAGGCCGAGGTGCGCTACAGCCTGGCCATCACCAACTACAACAAGAGCCTGGCTGAGCTCCGCCGTCGCACCGGTCTTGATCTGATCGCTCTCTGTCAAAAACCCAACCTGCCATCCCTCCGCCCCCCTTCAAGCACGGCAGATGTGCCAATCGAGCCCACACCCCTTCTCCCTGCTTGCCAGGCTGGGGGTCTCTCCTTCCGTCCTCGGTCCTAAAGCTCTGTGAGATCCGCTGCCCCGCTCTCCCGGCCGCCCGGTCTCTCCCTCCCCGGCATCCTCCGCCTCGGTTTGTTTCAAGGCTGTTTGGGCTGTTTGGCGGTGATCTTTGCTGGATTGCTCAACCGGGTCATGATCAGTGAGTTGGCCTTGCCGGGTCTCTTGGTGGGCGGCGCCCTTGCTTTCGAGCAATTTGTGGCCCCATCCCGGATTTGGTTTGGGCAGATCTCCGATTCCCGCCCCATTGCTGGCCGCCATCGGGTTCCCTACATCTGGCTGGGCACCCTGCTCTTTTGCGGGCTCGCCGTGCTCTCGGTTCCCCTGATCTTCCATGTGGCTGCGCTGCTGCGCAGTGGATCGAGGCCAGAGCTGATTGGAGGGATGGCGGCCCTTTGCGGTCTCTTTGCCGCCTACGGCCTGGCGGTGTCCCTGGCGACCACCCCTTATCTCGCACTGGTGATCGACCGCACGACAGAGCGGGAGCGCCCTCGTGCCGTCGGCCTGATCTGGTGCCTTCTCACCGTGGGCATCGTGGTCGGGGCCATTGCCATCAGCGTGAGCTTGCGCGGTCTGGATGGGGTGACAGACCCCACCGTGCTCCGGGACGCACTGATTGGTTTCATGGGGCGAGTGGTGCTGGTGGTGTTGAGCCTCACCCTGTTGGCCACCTTGGGAATGGAACCTCCCTCCGACAGATTTGCTCTGTCCTCGGGGGGGGCCTCCGATGGTCGCTCCCCCGGTCGCGATGAAGGGCCCACCCTGCGGCAGGCCTGGGCTCTCATCACCTCCAGCCGGCAAGTTTTGGTGTTTTTCACCTTTCTTGTGCTCTTTACCCTGGCCCTCTTTCTGCAGGATCCGATCCTCGAGAGCTACGGCGCAGAGGTGTTTGCCATGCCCATCGCCGCCACTGCTTCGCTCAATGCCGTGTGGGGGATGGGCACCTTGCTCGGCTTGCTCATCACCGGGCTATGGATCGGTCCAAGGCTCGGCAAGCTCAACGCCGCCCGTTTGGGTTGCCGGCTGATCGTGGCCACGCTGTTGTTGCTTCTTCTGGCTGGTTTCATTGGCAGGGTGCCTGTCTTGCAGGGGGTTTTGTTCCTTTTTGGCCTGGCGGCCGGGATCGGCACCAACAGCGCCCTTGTCCTCATGCTGGATCTCACCTTGCCTCAGGCGGCTGGCACCTTTGTGGGGGTATGGGGCATGGCCCAGGCTCTCTCCCGCGCTTTGGGCAAGGTTTTTGGCGGGGGATTGCTCGATGCGGGCCGCTGGCTTCAGCAGCTCTGGTTTGGCGGAAGTTCTTCAGCTTTCCCGGCCTACGCTCTTGTTTTTGGTGTGGAAACCCTTGTCGCCGTTGCTGCACTCCTGATGCTTTCGCGCCTCAATCTGCAGCAGTTCAGGGAAGATACGGGTAGGAGCCTCGGCAAGGTGTTGGCGCTGGAGCTTGGATGAGCCTCGCTTCTTCTCAGTCCCTGATCGATTCAGATCTCTCCGCTTTGCTCGACCGAGTGGCAAAGCGCCAACAGCTGGATTTCGGCCACGTCAGCTCGGATCTCAAGTCCGATGGCACGTTGGTGACCGACTGTGATCGCTGGAGCGATGAGGCGATCGTGGCAGGTCTGCAAGCTCTCTATCCCGGAGAGGGCGTGCTCAGCGAGGAGGGGAATTGCCATCTGCCTTCTTCCCCAGCTTTCTGGGTGGTGGATCCCCTGGATGGCACAACGAATTTCGCCGCAGGCATCCCTTACTGGTCGATTTCCCTGGCCCGCTTTGAAGGGGGGCGCCCGGTGCTCGGCATCCTTGATGTGCCGCCCTTGGGTTTACGAATCATTGCAAAAGCAGGTCTGGGGGTTTGGCGCAATGGGGAAAGACTGGATCCCCCGGCCTCGAAAGCCCATCCGGGGGGGTGTGTCTCCCTCTGCAGCCGTTCGATCCGCGTGCTTCAAGCCCTTCCGAACCGCCGCTTCCCTGGCAAGGTGCGCCTCTTTGGAGTGGCCAGCCTCAATTTGGTGAGTGTGGCCACGGGGCAAACCGTTGCGGCACTTGAGGCCACTCCCAAGATTTGGGATCTGGCGGCTGCCTGGCTGGTGCTTCAGGAACTCTCCTGCCCCATTCGTTGGCTGCAGCGCGATCCATCCGAGATCAAGCCCGGGACAGACGTGACCAGGGAAGGATTTGCGGTGCTGGCAGCGGAGAGCGAGGAGACGCTTGGGAGGTTGATGCCATGGGGGGAGGCATTAGTGGAGTGTGGTGTGTTAGGTTGATGGACTGCGCGGGTGAGA
>JAYKHK010000149.1:0-13275 GCA_035284785.1 Cyanobacteriota bacterium
AGCCAACCCGTAGGCAGGCCATCGCCATTCACCATGGGACCAACCCGGAACAGGCCACCCTTGGCCGGACTGTTGCCGACGTAGTCATAGAAGGCCAGCTTTTCAGGAACAGAGGACCAGGCTTCCTGCTTGGTCAAGCCCTGATCCAGAGCGGTTTGCACCCTCCGGTTAATTTCCGTCTTGAAATAGTTCTGATCCCACTGGTAGCGGGTGGGGCCAAAGAGCTCAATCGGGGTGGCCGCCGCTCCGTACCACATCGTGCCTGCCACAACGAAAGCCGCGAAAAACACCGCTGCGATCGCACTGGCCAACACAGTTTCAATGTTGCCCATCCGAAGGGCCTTGTACAACCGTTCGGGGGGACGGGTGGTGATGTGGAAGATGCCAGCAATGATGCCAACAATCCCCGCAGCAATGTGGTGGGCGACGATTCCTCCTGGATTGAAGGGGTTGAAGCCATCGGCTCCCCAGGAGGGCTGAACTTTTTCAAGGTGCCCCGATAGTCCATAGGGATCGGAGACCCACATCCCTGGACCGAAAACGCCAGTGAGGTGGAACGCACCAAAACCGAAGCAAGCCAGGCCAGCCAGCAGCAGGTGAATTCCGAAAATCTTGGGGAGATCGAGGGCGGGTTCCCCGGTGCGGGGGTCTTGCCAAATCTCGAGATCCCAGTAAGTCCAGTGCCAAATGGCGGCTAAGAACAGCAGACCGCTCAGGATGATGTGGGCAGCAGCGACCCCTTCGAAGCTCCAAAAGCCGGGGTTTACACCGGTCTCACCGGTGATGCTCCAGCCACCCCAGCTGCCGGTCACGCCGAGGCGGGCCATAAAGGGCATCACAAACATGCCCTGGCGCCACATCGGGTTGAGCACCGGATCAGAAGGGTCGAAGATAGCGAGCTCATAGAGAGCCATGGAGCCGGCCCAGCCGGCCACCAGCGCAGTGTGCATGAGGTGCACGGCGAGCAAACGGCCCGGGTCGTTGATGACGACCGTGTGCACCCGATACCAGGGCAATCCCATTGGGGTCAGATCTGGGTGTTTGGAGATGGTAAAGGGTGTGGATGGCCGTACGGGGCTTCAGGTTACGGACCGCAACTGGCAAAGTTTCCAAATCTCCACCATTCGGGCCCGACCATGCCAGTGATTCGTTTTTTGAGAGAGGGTCTCGATGTCGAGTGCTACCCCGGGGAAAACCTGCGAGAGGTGGCCCTGAGGAATGGGATTGAGCTCTATGGCCTGAAGGGCAAGCTTGGCAACTGTGGAGGCTGTGGCCAATGCATCACCTGTTTTGTCGACGTTCAGGGTGCCCAGCCTGAGGCCCTTAGTCCCCTCACCGCAGTGGAAACCCAGAAGCTCCGTCGTCGTCCTCAAAGCTGGCGCCTGGCTTGCCAGAGCCTGGTTCAAGGGTCATTGGTGGTGCTCACCAGGCCCCAGACAGGCCTTGCCAATGCAGAGACCGCCTGGGAGCAGGCCTACCAGCAAGCTTTGCCGCCCGGCCCCCTGGCCTGGCCTGAGGCTGATGAGGAAAGCGCGCCCGAGGAGCCTGTTGCTGAGGCTTCGGAGGCTTTGCCAACCGCAACGACCGATGAAGGCCTTGGCGAGGAGGAGGTGGAGCGGTGATACGTTCACCCCATTCCCGATCCAGCCATGGAAACCAATGATCTCGGCTTTGTGGCCAGCTTGCTGTTCGTCCTGGTTCCTGCTGTTTTCTTGATCGTTCTTTACATTCAGACCAACAGTCGTCAAAGCGGTTAGCGACTGTCGTCTTCAAAGCCCCGTTCGGGGCTTCATTTTTTTGATTCAGGCTCCCTCACCAGAAGTACTGGGGCCGGTGCGTGAACCCTGATGTAGTCGCTAACGGAACTTCCGAGCAGACGATCCAGGTCCACCAATCCCTTGGCCACAAGGGGGCGCCGGTCCTGGGAGGCGATCACGAGCAGATCGGCCTTCACTTCTTGAGCGGCTTCGCAGACCCTGCGGCCTACATCGCCGGTTTTGTGCATCGGTTGCAGCACGACGCCCATGTTGCGGGCCCGGTTGACAGCCTTGGTGAGCACGTCATCCGCTGGAGACCGACCCCCGCGTGAGGGAGTGATGTCTTGGCGAGAGACGTGGACGCCAATGAGGGTGCCGCCTGGAATCTCGCGCACAAGCTCGCAGGCCAATTGGATGGCGTCATCTCCGACCCCAGTCCCGTCCACAGTGACCATCACCCGGTTGATCGCCCTCACGTAGATGTCGTCCCTCACCAGCAGCATGGGCCGAGTGGAAAGCTGAAACACGTACTGGCTGGCACTGTTGCTCAAGATGGATTGCAGACGGTTCAAGCCCCGCGAGCCCATCACAATCAAGTCTGCATTCACCTCTTCTGCCACGCTGAGCACCGTTTGCTTGGTGTCACCCTCTCTCACCAGGCTGGTTGCCTCGCCTGTCTGGAGGCCCATCCTGTCCATGGCGGCTTCAATCAACGCCTGCGCTTGTTGCCGATGGGTTGTCACATCATTCATGCCCTGCTCTGAAATCACATGCAGGAGATAAACCTTCGCCAGTCGGCATGGCGGAATCGTGCGCAGCATGCGCACCATCTCCTCCACATGGCCAGTGCCGGAGTCGGCGATGAGCAAAGTGCGAAACACAGACCCTCCTCGGTGCTGAATCAGCCTATGGCTGAATGAATGCCCTTCCTCCTGCGAATGCCACACAGCGTGATGCAGTCCCTCCCCCTGCCCCCGCCGGAGGCCACTTGGCGCCTTTACAGGCGTGTGCTCCCACAGCACACGGACCACGCTGGTGTGATGTGGCATGGGGCTTACTTGGCTTGGCTGGAAGAAGCGCGGGTGGAGGCCCTGGCAACGGCGGGCCTGGCCTACAGCATCCTTTCCGGCCAGGGATTGGAAATGCCTGTGGTGCACTTGGCCATCAATTACCTGGCCCCTCTGATGCATGGCGATCGGGTGGAGGTGCGCAGCCTGGTTTCGCCTCGGCGCGGCCTCCGATTGCCATGGCATTCCTGGTTCATCGGCTCGGGGGGCACAGTGGCGGCTGAGGCCCAGGTGGAGCTGGTGCTTGTGGATTTCTCGGCCGGTCCAGAGCGCCGCCGCCCCCTGAGACGACCGCCCAGCGATCTGGCACAAGCGCTGAAGATCCTTGTGCAAGGGCCAGCCCTGCAAGATGGTACAAGTGTACTGTAGTCAAAACGGTTTTTGTCGTTGGCAATCTCCTCCATCTCCGGGTTGTCCCCTGCGCCATGGCCTTGGCGAACGCGGCTCTGGTGGTTGCTGTGGTCCCGCTGTCCAGGAGTAGGACCGCAGCGGATCTCAGCATTGATCCAAGCCTTTGGCTCTCTAGAGGCGGCCTGGAAGGCCTCTGCCCCCACGCTGGCCAATCTTTGCCATTGGCCAGATCGGTTGCTGGTTGCCGTGGAGAGCTATCGGCTTCAGTGGGGCCCTGATCCTGTCCCTCAGGCTGCACGCCTTTGGAATGGTGGACGTCGCGTTTTGGTTCCTGGAGATCCTCGCTGGCCCGCCGGGATCGATCGGGCGCCCCCGCCCCCTGCTGCGCTCTATTGGAGAGGGCATGGCAGCCTTTGGCCCCATCTGAGTTCCCGCAGGGCAGTGGCCGTGGTGGGCACCCGCAGACCATCCCGCCATGGGCTGAGCGTTGCCCGTGAGATTGGGGGCGTTTTGGCCCGGGGGGGCTGGCCCGTGGTCAGCGGGTTGGCGGCAGGGATTGATGGGGCCGTTCATCAGGGTTGTCTGGAGCGGAAGGGTGCCCCCATCGGCGTCTTGGGGACGCCCCTTGAACGTGTCTACCCGCGCCAACACGCTCACCTGCAGGCTGAAGTGGGTGAGCGTGGCCTCCTCCTCAGTGAGCTGCCCCCTGAAGCCTCGGTGAGCAAAGGCTCTTTTGCCCTCCGCAATCGGCTGCAGGTGGCTTTGGCTTGTGCCGTCATCCTCGTGGAGTGTCCACTGGGCAGCGGCGCCCTCCATTCTGCGGAGTTGGCCTGGAAAGAAGGGCTCCCGCTCTGGGTGGTCCCGGCCGATACGGGTCGCACTTCTGCCGAGGGGAGCAATGCCCTTCTGGCCAGAGGAGCCACCCCACTCACGCGCCCTGAGGAATTGCTCACGTTTTTGGGGTCGGGGCCCTTGGAGCTACCGAAGGCAACCCCGCAGCAAGCACCAGAAACGCATGCAGAGGAAACCAGAACTCGAAAAGGTCGAATCCTGAGTGCCATCGGGCGGGGAACCTCTCTAGAGGATCTCTGTAGCGCCATGGAAAGCTCATCTCAGGAGCTGCTCCCCCACCTGCTCGATCTGGAAGCTTCTGGATGGGTCGTGATGGAGCCAGGTCTGTTCTGGCGGCTGAGATAACCCTCCTCCAGCCGAGGTGCTTAAGGTGTCAACATTTATCCAGGGAACTTGTCTCTCCCTATCCCTAGTGCCCCCTATTTGCCCCCGCCGCTCTGCGTGGAGAGTCTTTTGGCGACCGAGTTCATGGCCTGGCGCCAGCACCTCATGGCTCAGGGAGGAGAGAGAGGGGCTTTCGACTGGTTATTAGACGCTGCTGCTGGTCTTCCCCGCGAACGGCTTCAAGCCTTGAAACTTCATCCCCGCAGCAGGGTCAATCTGACCCGTACCCGCAAGGAGCTTGAGACCCTTTGGAGGGAGCACCTTTCAACATCTGTCCCCCTCCAATACCTGGTTGGTCGCTGCTACTGGCGCAACTTCGAGCTGGAGGTCGGCCCAGCTGTGCTGATTCCGCGTCCTGAAACCGAGGCAATGATTGATCTGGGATTGGACCTGATAGGCATGGTGGCGGAGGAGAAAGCCCTGTCTCAGGTGCGCTCAGAGGACTTTCTCTGGGCGGATCTAGGCACGGGAAGTGGCTGCCTCGCCATGGGTCTTGCGCAGGCTCTCCCTAACTGTCGAGGATTGGCAGTGGATGTCAGTTCCGCGGCGTTGGCCCAGGCTTCTCTCAACCTGCAGACGGCTGGTTTTGCCAATCGGGTGGAATTGATTGAGGGAGATTGGTTTGCAGCTCTTCAACCCTGGTGGGGAAAGCTGCAGCTGGTCCTGGCTAATCCCCCCTACATCCCCTCCAACGAGGTGGATCGCCTTGAGGTGATTGTGCGAGACCATGAACCTCGCTTGGCCCTGGATGGAGGCGCCGATGGATTGGCCTGTATCCGTAGCCTCGTCCAGGACGCCCCTAGAGCTCTGGCGCCAGGTGGGTGGTTGCTGTTGGAGCATCACCATGATCAGAGTATGCAGGTGCTGGATCTCATGGCCGCACATGGGTTGGTCGATGGGCAAAGCCACCCTGACCTTGAAGGGCATCGACGCTTTGCCAGTGCCCGTCGATGCCCCGATCAAGAAGCCCTGATCCCTGGTGAGCAGCCATGAGCCCGATCCTTCCCATGGAGGCTCTTGTGCTGAGCCTCCAACAGGATGAACCTGTGATCATCCCCACAGACACGGTGCCTGGACTGGCGACTCGCCCCTGCGCTGCCCACAAGATCTGGACCCTGAAGCAACGTCCACGCCAGAAGCCGCTCATCTTGATGGGAGCCGATCTCGCCCAGCTCGAACAAGCTCTTGCCTCTCCCTGGTTGCCCGAGTGGCGTGAGGAAGCAGAAAGGGTTTGGCCTGGACCCGTGACTCTGGTATTGCCGATGGCAGGTCCGATTTGCAAGGCCTTGAATCCTGGCGGGCTCAGTCTTGGCCTCAGGGTGCCGGCCTGCGCCAGGACCCAAGAGTTGCTGCGCCATGCCGGACCGATGGCCACAACAAGCGTGAATCGATCCGGGGAGGCGCCCGCCCTCACCGCTGAAGAAGCTTGTCATTTGTTTCCTGAGATTCCCTTGCTTGGTCCGCTGCCTTGGCCCCCGAGCTCAGGTATCCCAAGTCAAGTGCGTGCCTGGAGCGATGGCGGGTGGAGCATCTTGCGTGTCCAAGCTTCCAATATGGGTTGATGCTGTTTCTTGGTTTCCTGCTGCTGCTGGTGTTGTCTTTGGGGCACTGGCTCTTCACCCCTCTCCTCGGTGCACTCACACCACTGCTCTCGCTGGCTTGGCTCGGCTGGTGTGCATTTGCTCTGCTCCTCTGGCTGTTTTCCGGTTCGGCAGGCGAAGAGCCACCTTTCAAGCGGTAGATCTAAACCTTGAAAGGTCGCGCGGAACGGAGAAACTCCCCTCCCTGAAGCCCTGGCCACCTCTCGGAGACGCGTGCTGATGGCTTACCGCTGGGCAGGAGAGTTTGGGCGAAAAGGGGAAATGGCTTTTGGCGAAGACTCCGAAGAGGAGAGGGGCGTGAGGGCTTTTCGGGGGCTGGGACGAGGGGTCTGCTCATGTGCATGCCGAAGGCAATTCCAGCGGCAGTCAGCCCCAACAGCCACAAGAGTCGCCACTTCATCACCATGGAGACGGGTGCTCTCTTGGTTTGGGATGGGGCCGAGGCTGGTGAAAGCAAAACGTTTGGAATCTCCGCAGCCAGCGGAAGTGTCTGATGCAGTTGGTTCAACAGATGGGCACGCTCCTCCCTGAGTTGCTGATTGCGATCCAGGAGTGGCTTGAGGCGTTCATTGAACTTGTGCTCAAAGATCTTGGGCACGTCCTTCAAAAGCCCTTGGTAGCTTGAGATCTGGCTCTGGGTAGCCTCGATTTCATCAAGAGTGGTCAGGTGTCGCTCTTCCTCGTCGTTGTGGTTGGACATCGAAGAAAGGCTGAGACAAGCCGGCTAACGGATTTGAACCGATGACCTTCGCTTTACAAAAGCGCTGCTCTACCGCTGAGCTAAGCCGGCTGAATATCTAATCCACCTTACCCCTCGCCCAGAGCCCAGAGCACCAGCTGGGTGCGGCTGTGACAACCGGTTTTCTGCAACAGAGCCGAAACGTGCCCTTCCACCGTGCGACGACTAAGCATGAGATGGTTCGCGATGACGCCGTTGCTGCAGCCCTGCAGGATGAGCTTCAACACTCTTCGCTCAGCGGCGGTCACACGAATCGGATGGGGGGTGGTGGTGGAGGCTTTGACACTGGCTTGCTTCGACACACGGGCCATAGGACGATGAATTGGGGATCAAGTGTTCCCTATGGCGGTTCGGCCGGTGTTACGGAAGAGTCTCAGCCTCGTGATCGGCTGGGCCGCTTGCTTCGGAGGCATGGGGGAGATGGCTTGCACTGTCCGCAGGGGCGACCCCTTCTTCAACGACTTCGCCTGGGGGAGTCGGAGTGTCCTTGTCAACGTCCTCTGGGGAGACACTGTCTTCAGAAACGTCTGGATTGGCAAGCTCTTTGCTGGATGAATCAGCCAGGACAACGTTTTTGGAACCGCCAACAGGCATGGCCTTGGCACGCCGTATGGGCAAATTGGCAACAAGGGCGGTGACGCGGTCTTCCGTGGCAAGGCTCACATCACCACCTTCGAGATCAATCTCCACATATTTCTGCACCACCTCGAGAATCTCGCGTCTCATCTGCTCAAGCAACTCGGGGTTGAGATCACTGCGATCGTGGGCAAGCACCAACTGAAGCCTTTCTTTGGCTGTGGTGGCGCTTGGCTTCTGCAGTCCGAGGAGCCGTTGAATGAAGTCGAGCAACGCCATGGATCAGAATAGCCCTGCCAGGCGAAACTTGGACATTAAACGAGCACGAATTCCTTTCTTTTCTTTTGAGGGGTCGATCAGGGGGACATCCTCACCACGAAGGCGTCTCGCAATGTTGTGGTAAGCCCTCCCGGCAGCAGATGAGGACTCAGTGAGCGTGAGTGGCTCGCCTCGATTTGTGGAAACAATCACTTGCTCATCTTCCACGACCAGGCCCAGCAGGGGTAGGGCCAAGATATCGGTTACTGCATCTACGGCGAGCATCTCCTGGTTGGCAACCATCTTCGGCCGCACCCGGTTCAATACCAACTGCACAGGCTGAACATTCATCGTGTTGAGCAGCCCAATCACCCGATCTGCATCCCGCACAGCGGAAATCTCAGGGGTTGTGATCACGATGGCCTCCCGGGCTGCCAGGGCGGCATTTTTGAAGCCTTGTTCCACTCCGGCTGGGCAATCAATCAACACATAGTCCGCCTGGGCTGCAACCAAGTTCACAATCTTCTGCATGTCTTCCGGTGTGAGCCACTCCAACATGCGGGGATTCCCCGCAGGCAGCAGGCAGAGGTTGGGTTGTTGTTTATGTTTCACCAATGCCTGTTCCAGCCTGCAAGTTCCGCTGAGTACTTCTTGGGCTGTATAAATGATTCGATTTTCAAGGCCCAATAGTAAATCAAGATTTCTGAGGCCGAAATCCGCATCAAGAACGGTGGTTCGTTCGCCCAGTTTTGCTAAAGCGATACCAAGATTGGCTGTGAGCGTTGTTTTGCCAACTCCACCCTTGCCGGAGCAGATCAGAATGATGCGCGCAGGAGGAGAAATCACGGGGGAAATGAACACTCGTGCAGGTTAGGCCAGGTCGGATCCCCTCTTGGCTTCAGGTTGTCCAGGCAGCTTGGCTGGCACCCCAGCCAGCGTCCAGAAGGGATCTGCCGGATCAATCTGAATTCTCCCATCCACCAGGTGGGCCTTTTCAGCCAGGCCTGCAGGCGGTGCCTCCGCGGGACCGCGTGCCACTTGATCGGCAATCCGGATCTGGATCGGATGCAGATGGAGCGCCACCACAGTGGCTGTGCGGTCTCCAGAGTGGCCTGCATGGGCGGTGCCCCTCAGCCTTCCCCAAACCATCACATGCCCAGCCGCACTGACTTGGGCACCAGGGTTGACATCGCCCAAAACAAGTAGGGAGCCCGAGGCGCGCCTGTGGTCGCCCGAACGCAGGGTCCCCTGGTGGATGGAGAGTCCATCCTGCGGTCGAGTGGAAGACGGACCAGGGACGTCCCGTTCTGGATCCTTGGAGCCACAGGCCCACTCCACGGCCAATCCGAGCCCCGCAGCCGCCACGATCGCCCCTTCCTCCCTGCAGCAGACCTTCTCCAGGGAGAGGGAGGCGGAATCCAAAAGCAGCATCAATCTCTCGAAGTCCCTGACTCGCAGAGGCCAGTGACCGCCGATCAAGGTCACCACCCCAGTGAGATTGGGTTCGAGCAGAAGGGCATCCTCCACTTCTGCCACCGGATCTCCCGCCTGCTCCCAATTGGGCAAGCGAAGCAGGTGGGGCTCCTCCTGATTGGCAGACGGGATCAACTGGGCGGGCATCGCCATTGGGGCAGTGCCTCAGACCTTAAGCATCCAGTCTCAGCTGGATCGTTCTGGCCACCTGCTTGGGGTACACCAGCCAGGCCCAAGGATCCTGGATCGTCAAGGACTGCACCAGCCTGGAATGGTCTTCGAGTGCAGCCAGCCTTTGGCCGTCCCAGAGTCGCAGGCCACTGCGGTAGGGGTCATAGCCAAGGGTTTGGCCTTCAAGGAGCGCACAGCATCCCTCCGGGTCCAGCCCGGCCCGGTTGGCTTCTTGTTGGGCCTGGGCCAACAGTTGGAGTTTCAGCGGGGTTGACAGGTGACGCACATCAACCGCCTTGAGAAGTTGCCGATCCAGCAGGCGGGTGCAGGGATCGCTGAGTTCAGGTGGCCCATCCAAGCGCCAGCGGCTGAGGTGATACATCGTGCAAACATCATCATTCGCTAAGAAGTGGCCTAGCGAGAGAGTCTCTGTGCTCCACAGCCAAGCAGCCATTGCCTCATCCGCCCAAACCTTTTGAGGCCCGAGTTGACGGGCCACATCAACAACGCGCTTGAGCAGCCAATTGCAAACTACATTCAAACGATGATTGTACACGCTCCGATACATCAAATGCCGTACCACGAGATAATGCTCCACCGCCAGCAGGCCCCTGGGGTGGATCGCCAGAGAACCGTCAGGAGCCAGAACCAGACCGGCCAAAAGGCGGTCCAGATCCAATTGGCCATAGCTGGTGCCGGTGCTGTAGCTGTCGCGTAGCAAGTAGTCGAGCCGATCACAATCCAGTTGGCTGCTCACCAGGGCTTTGATCACCGGTTGGCCGTGCCCACCCCCTTCGAGCAGCGTCGCCACAACCTCGGCTGTGCCAGGCGCCTCGGCATCTAAGCGATCCCGCAGGGCAACGTCCTCTCTGATCAGCCGGGCTGACCAACCCTCATGGCGGATGCCAAACATCTCTTCTCCGCTGTGGCTGAAGGGCGCATGGCCGATGTCATGCAGAAGGGCCGCGGCGTAGAGAACCACCCGGTGTTCAGCCAGGTGGGGGTGGGAGAGTTCCAAATGTTGCAAGGCCCGCCGTGCCAGGTGCAGCACACCCAAGGAGTGCGTGAACCGGCTGGATTCCGCCCCATGGAAGGTGAGATGGGCTGGACCCAGCTGGCGGATGCGCCTCAGTCGCTGGAAGGCAGCGGCATCAATGAGATCGATGGCCAGAGCCTCTGCCGGCTTGGCCCGATCCAGTTGGATGGCCCCGTGGAGGGGATCGTGATACGTGCGTTGCCGGCCATTCATGTTGGCGCGAGTCGAGAGTCCAGCTGCTTCACAAGCAGCTGTTGGGCGGTCTCCAGCCATCGGTCGTCCCGGCCGCCAGGATTGAGCGGTTCAGGCTGCGGGAGCTCAATGTCGGGAGTGATGCCAAGGCTTTGAATGTCGCGTCCTCCCGGGGTGAGGTAGTGGGCCACCGTGACGGCCAACCCACTGCCGTCTCCCAGAGGAATCAGAGTTTGAATCAGCCCTTTGCCAAAGGTTTGAGATCCGGCAAGCCTGGAGCGCAAGTTGTCTTGGAGGGCCCCCGCCAAGATTTCACTGGCACTGGCTGTGCCTCCATTCACCAGTGTCAGCATCGGGCCGCTGAAGAGTTGCTCCGCGGAACTTTGCTGGTTGGCTGTAATGCCGCTGCGATCCCTAGTCTCCACGATGGGAACATTCCCCAACAAGCCATTGGCAACCGCCAAGCCAGCGCTGACAAGGCCACCAGAGTTGTTGCGAAGATCAAGGATCAACCCTTCCACTGGCCGATTTTTTGGAGTGTCTCCTTTCGCAAAGGCGATGAGGGCTTGCTCCACCTGGGCAGGGACAGGCTCACTGAATTGGGTGATGCGCAGGTAACCCAAGCTATGGCCCGCCACCATCAGGCGATGACTCCTCACGGGTTGGAGGTCCACTTTTCGTCGTGTGAGCTGCACGTCGCGCACCAGTCCTCCTTTGTCTCGCAGCCGAATCTCCACATCCGTCCCGGCCGCCCCGCGCAAGAGGGCCGCTGCTCTCTCCAGCCCCAGGTCATGCGTGGCATGTCCATCCACAGCCAACACTTCCGTGCCAGAAACAATTTGAGCCTCTGCCGCTGGGGAATCGTCCAAGGGAGCAATCACCACCACTTGCTGATCTCCATGGCGCAAGCCGAGCTGCAAACCCACCCCTGAGACCGTCCCCTCGTTGCTCTGCCGCAGCGCGGAGAAATCAGATGGGCGCAGCATGCGCGTGTAGGGATCCCCGATGGGGGACAGCATGGAGTCGATGGCGTCGTAAGCCTGTCGTGAGGTGAGGATTGGGTGCTCAAGGGTCTGTTGCCTCAGTTGCCGCCAGTGGAGCCGTTCGAGTTGATCAGGATCGACGTAGCTCTGGTTCACCAGGCGCCAGGCCTCCACCACCAGTTGCTGGGCATCATTGAGAGCCCAAGCCTGCTGCGGTAGCCCCAGCAAAAGAGCAAGAGCCCAGGCGAGGCACAAACGCACCCAGGCACTCGGTTGCTGTGAACTCCGTTCTTGCCTCTGCTGGTCCCCACAAGGTGTTGCAAAGGGTTGAGGGCTGGGTCTGAGAAGGGGGGGGACGCTCACGGGGCGGGAGGGACGATCAGTAGACTTTCGCAACCAAATGCCTTCCGCTGCATGGCGAACTCGTCACCTGCTGCGTCCGACTCCAAAAATCCGGTCTACGAGTGGTTCAACGAACGACTTGAGATCCAGGCCATTGCGGATGACATCTCTGCCAAGTATGTCCCCCCGCACGTCAATATTTTTTATTGCCTCGGGGGAATCACGCTCACGTGTTTCCTGATTCAGTTCGCAAGCGGCTTTGCGATGACGTTTTATTACAAGCCGACTGTCGCTGAGGCCTATGCCTCGGTGCAGTACCTGATGACTGACGTGAGTTTTGGCTGGTTGATTCGCTCCGTCCACCGTTGGAGCGCCAGCATGATGGTCCTGATGTTGATCCTGCACGTCTTCCGTGTCTATTTGACCGGCGGTTTCAAACGTCCCCGCGAACTCACCTGGGTCACTGGCGTCGTGATGTCGGTCATCACTGTGTCGTTCGGAGTGACTGGATATTCCTTGCCATGGGACCAGGTCGGGTACTGGGCTGTCAAAATCGTTTCTGGGGTACCCGCTGCAGTCCCTGTAGTTGGTGATTTCATGGTCGAGCTCCTCAGAGGGGGTGAGAGTGTTGGCCAAGCAACTCTGACGCGCTTTTACAGCCTTCACACTTTCGTTTTGCCTTGGCTGCTTGCCGTTTTCATGCTCATGCACTTCCTGATGATCAGGAAGCAAGGCATTTCAGGACCCCTCTAGAAATCAACGAGTTTTTGTTTCTCACAGCATTTCTCCACCATGCACATCCTCAAAAAGCCAGATCTTACTGATCCAAAGCTCAGAGCAAAGTTGGCCAAGGGAATGGGTCACAATTACTACGGTGAACCTGCCTGGCCTAACGACCTCCTCTACATCTTCCCTGTCTGCATCCTCGGCACCATCTGCTGCGTTGTCGGCCTTGCGGTTCTCGACCCAGCCATGCTTGGTGACAAAGCCGACCCATTTGCGACGCCTTTGGAAATTCTCCCCGAGTGGTACCTGTACCCGGTTTTCCAAATTCTTCGGGTCGTCCCAAACAAGCTTCTAGGGATCGCCTTGCAAACCATGGTGCCCCTGGGGCTGATGTTGATCCCCTTTATCGAAAGTTTCAATAAGTTTCAAAATCCGTTCCGGCGTCCTGTGGCTACATCGGTGTTCCTGTTTGGCACTCTTTTCACGATCTATCTGGGCATCGGTGCTGCCCTCCCCATCGACAAGTCATTGACTCTGGGCCTGTTCTGAACAAGCTTCACGGCTTCCTTCCCCCCACCCCTCCAGCCGCAGCCTCCAGGTTGCGGCTTTTTTATGGTCCATCCGAGATCAAGCCCGGGAGAGACGTGACCAGGGAAGGATTTGCGGTGCTGGCAGCGGAGAGCGAGGAGACGCTTGGGAGGTTGATGCCATGGGGGGAGGCATTAGTGGAGTGTGGTGTGTTAGGTTGATGGACTGCGCGGGTGAGA
>JAYKHK010000150.1:0-11345 GCA_035284785.1 Cyanobacteriota bacterium
GGCCACGGCCACGGCGGATCGGCTGGTTCCCACTAACTCCCCATGCCTCCCAGCCCAAGCCAATCCGAGCCAGCCGACCCGGCGGAACGCGCCTGCGGAGGGCGGCCCAGGCGATTGGCGATCGGCATCGCCCCCTTGGGTTTGGTGAGCATCGGCATCGTGCCGATGGGTGTGGTGAGCATCGGGGTGGTGCCGATGGGCGTGTTGAGCATTGGTGCCGTGGGGATGGGGTTGGTCAACCTCTGTGTGGTGGGGATGGGGGTGGTGGTGGCCGGCGTGAGCGTGATGGGGGTGTGGTGGGCCGGTGTGGAGGGAATGGGAATCAAGCGCTTGGTTGGCGGGAGCTCCCCTGTGGGGGCCCATTCCGCCGGCCACCTCCACCGCTCTGGCTCGGATCGGCCGGCCGCCGCGCTTTTCGCCTACCCCACCCAGGCGGAGGCTCTTCGCAAGGCCGAGGAGCTCGGCTGCAGTGGAGTGCATGCCATGGGCTCGCTCTGGATGCCCTGCGCAGAGCATCCCTCCACACCACCCGTCCTTGAACGTCCAGCCTCTCCCCCATAGTGGAACCACGGGCCTCCCGCTTGCTGGAGGCAAGAGGAAAGTGCGGTGCGGGTTGCCCCAAGTCCGCCGCTGTCCCGCAACTGTGATGGATGCACCGCTGTGTGTGCCCTCAGCCAGAACACTCCCCCGTCCCATCCCTTCTCCTCTCGGCGAGGACCGAGACCCCCCATGAAACGCTCATTTCTTCCCATCACCCTGGCGGCCTCCCTTGCTGTTGTGGCACTGGGCGCTCTGCCCAGCCAGGCCCATGGCACCGCCGCAGCCGGCGCCATGGCAGGCCTGACCCATCCCCTGTTGGGGGTGGACCATCTGCTGATGCTCTTGGCCTTGGGCACGGCTGCCTCCCAGCTCTCCTTCCAGCTCTTGCCCTGGGCCCTCGGCGGAGGCTTGATCGGCGCACTCTGCGGCTTGAGCGGTTGGTCCGTGCCCTTGGTGGAAACCCTGGCGGCGCTGGCTGTGATGGCCGTCGCCGCAGTCACTTTGGCGGGGAGTCGCCGGGGAGCGACGCCCCGTGCCCTTCAACTGCTTGCGAGCCTGGTGGTGGGCGGGGGCATGGGAATCCACGCCCTGTTGCACGGGCTGGAGGCTCCTGCCAATGGCTCTGGCCTGCTCTGGTGGGGAGGGGCGCTGCTCAGCTCTGTAGTGGTGTGTGGAGTCACGGCCATGCTGTTGCAACGGGTGCCCCAAGGTTGGGGAAGGGTTGTGGCGCTGGGGGTGCTGATGGCTGGAGGCGTGCTTGTGGTGGGGTCTTGAACGGCAACCTTCCGGCACAGGCCCGATCCACCGCTTGCAGATAGGCCCCAGGCGGAAGCTGGGCCATCACCCTGGCCTCGGCTTCCCTGGGGCGACGTTGGGCCGAGACGAGCAGCTCGAGTTCGCGACGATCCCGACGGCTGAGGCGGGCCTCCACGGTTTGCGGAGCTAGCCAGGTGCTTCCCGCCAGGCAGAGATGTTGCACCAAATGCCAGCCCTCGTGCCGCAGGGTGGCGCTCTGTTCTCCCCGCGGGCAGATCACCACCTCTGTGCGGCCCCGCACATACAAACCCGCCAGATCTGACTCTCGGCAGCGCGGATGGGTGGTGACCACCGCCACGCCACGCTCCTGAAATGCCGCCAGCAGCTCCCTCCAAGCCCTGCCATCCGGCCGAGGACTCGCCTGCGGGAAGGGCAGGGGGATCAGGAAGGCGACCGTGAGAGCAGCCAGACCTGGAGGATGCATGGATGGGGTGTGGCCTTGCTCAGGCCATCCTGATGCTTTCGCTTCATCGCTGGCCCTGCGCGGTGGCCCATCGCCAAGCCATCTTTGGCAGGGTTGCAAGCAGCAGGGCCAAGGCCAGGGCGATGGTCAGCAATCCCAACTCTCGGGCTGTGAGGGGCCCCAGCTCTAGCAGGTGGCGCAGGGGGGGGATGCCTTGAAGGAGCACCCAAAGCCCCACGCCAAGCCCAAGCCCTGAGGCCCCATGCCGAGTTTGGCGGGGGCCATTGAGCCAAATCAGCCCGCCCCCGGCCAGCAACAACAGGCCGAATACCAGGCTGCGACGGGTCTCCAGGGGCAGACCGGGCCAGAAAGCGAGCAGCAGCACGACCATCACCAGGGCGCTGCCCTGCCCCATCGCCTGCTTCCAGGCATCGGGGCTCAGCAGCGGCGCCTCAGGCGCTCGGGGAGGTTGGCGCAGCAGCTCCTCGCCCCCGGGCATGGCCTCGAACACCACCGTGCAGGCGGGATCGATCACCAGATGGAGCAGGGCAATGTGCACCGGCAGCAGGAGCAGCGGCTGGCTGGACACCAGCAGGGGAATCAGGCTCAAGCTCACGATCGGCAGGTGGATGGCCAGGGTGTAGCCGAGAGCTCGGTAGAGGTTGGCCTCCACCCGCCGGGCGATCCCGAGGGCCCCCACCAGGGGCGCAAAGCTGTCATCGACCAGCACCAGATCGGCTGACTCTCGTGCCACCGCCGACCCCCGCCGGCCCATCGCCACGCCGATGTCCGCCGCCTTGAGAGCGGCGGCATCATTCACCCCATCTCCCGTCATGGCCACAACCTCACCGGCGGCCTGCAGGGCGCGCACCAGCTCCAATTTCTGTTGCGGCATCACCCTGGCGAACACTGGCACCTCCTTGACTTTCTGGCCCAGCGCTTCCGCTGAGAGGCGTTCCAGATCGCTGCCCGTGAGCACGGGCCCCGGCGGCAGGCCGGCTTGGTCGGCCACGGAGCGGGCCGTGGTGGGGCCATCACCGGTGATCATCAGCACCCGCACCCCTGCCTGGCGGGCGGCGGCGATGGCGGCGGGCACCTCTGGCCGGATCGGATCCGCCAGGCCGATCAGGCCGATGGGGTGAAACTGAAAAGCGTGCAGTTGCTCTGGCGGGGGCCCAATCCCCAGGCCCGTGGACTGGCCATGCAGGGGGGCCCCCTCCAATCCGCAGGCCACGGCCAGCACCCGCATCCCCTCCCGGGCCAGGCCATCGGCTGCCGCCAGAAGCGCTCCAGACGCTTGAGCCTCCAGGTGGCAGAGTTCGGCCACCGCCTCAGGAGCCCCTTTGGCGGCCAGCTGCCACTGACCAGAGCGATCGCGCCAGAGGCGCGACATCACCAGCAGATCGGGCTGGAGGGGATACTCCCGCTCCAGGGGCCAATCGGGGTGGCGATGCTCGTCAGCCAACAGGGCCTCATCCGCGAGCCGCCGCAGGGCCAGTTCCATCGCATCCACCGGATCGCCTCGGCTGGCCAGGAGGGCGTTTTCCAGCAAGCGGTGCCAGGGTTCGTCCAAGGGGGTGCCCCCCCGCCAGAGACTGCCCTGGGGCCAGAGCATCAGCGCTTGCACCGCCATCCGATTTTCGGTGAGGGTGCCGGTCTTGTCGACCGCCAAAACGGTGGCGCTGCCCAGGCTTTCCACGGCCGCCGGCCAGCGGGCCAGGACGCCGATTTTGGAGAGGCGCAGGGCTCCCAGGGCCAGAAACAGGGCGAGCACCACCGGGATTTCGTTGGGCAACACCGCCAGGGCAAAGGCGAGGGCCCGCAGCAGGGCGGCGGGCCAGTTGCCGCTCTGGCTGCCCTGGAACAGAGCGAGGGCCGTGCAGAGCCCGAGGGCACCCACCGTGAGACGGGTGGTGAGACGGCGGCTGCGGCGCTGCAGCCGTGTGAGCGGTGCCTCAACCTTCGCCAGGCTGGAGGCCAGCCGCCCCAGCTCGCTGGCGCTGGCCGTGGCGCTCACCCTGGAGCGGCCCCTTCCCTGGGCCACCAGCGACCCCGCCAGAATTCGATCCCCGGCGGCCAGGGGCACCGGCAGGGCTTCACCGGTGAGCAGGGAGGTGTCGGCCCAGAGCCCGACGGCCTCTTCCAGCACCCCATCGGCGGCGACCCGATCCCCCTCCTCCAGCCGCAGCCCATCGCCGGGCACCAGGGCTTCTGGGGGCAGCTCCAGCTCCTCGCCGTTGCGCCACACCCGCGCCCTGGGAGCGGAGAGCCTGGCGAGCTCCGCCAGGGCCCTCTGGCTTCTGCGTTGCTGCACCAGATCGAGCAGGGTGATGCCCCCCACAAACAGCAACAGGATCGCGGCCTCGCTGGCTTCTCCGATCAGCCCATAAATCAGCGCACAGGCCAGCAACAGGAGATTGGTGGGCTCCAGCAGGGCCAAGGCGAAGCCAGGTGTGCGCATCTGGGGGCCACAGGAAGCGCCAGGATGGAGCCTACGAGCCCCAGCTCTTGCCAGGGCTTTGTTTCACGTCACCCTTAAAGCCCCTCCTGCCGTTGCGCTCCCCATGCTTCTGCGCCTGCTGCGGATGGCGGAGCGGGATGGCAATCGCTGCGCCGCTCTGGTGCTCCTCATTGGCGCTGTCTTTGGCGTGGGCCTGATTCGGCTGTTGCAGGAGGGGCTGCACCTCTCCTCCCAGCTGTCGCTGCGGGTGCTTGTGGTGGCGATGCTGCATCTGGTGGGGCCGCTGGTGGTGGCCCTGATTGCCTTCACCCGCCTGACACCCCAGTGGCTCAGGCGGGCTCGTGGGGGAGGGCCCGAGGCGGGCTGGCTCACTTTGGCGCCTGCGCTGTTGACGGGACCACTGCTGTTGATCCATGCCCTGATGGGCGCCCTGGTGGGCGGGGTTCTCGCCAGCCTGCTGGGGGGGGTGGAGCTGCGGTTGCTGCAAGCGGTTGGGGCGATTGCGCCAGGCGACCTGGCTTCGGCCCTGTTGCGCACAGCGCTTTATCTGGGCGCCGCTGCCTTGCTCTGCCTGTGGGAAGCGCAGAAACTGCCCCTGAATCGTGCAGGGGCGGAAGATCTGATTGCCAGCTTGATCGCCCGGCAGATCGCGCTGATGGTGGGCCTGAAGTTGATTTGGACCCTGGCCGTGCACCCGGTCGCCCTGCCCAGCCTGCCCCTTTAACCCTCCCAGAGAGAAACCCCTTTTCGATTGATGCCGTCTTCTCCCCCCTCTCCCGCAAGCCCTCCAGACGAGGACCCCGCCCCCCGCGAACGCTGGTTGTTCCTGCTGTCAGGTGGGCTGCTGACGCTGGCTCTGGTGGTGGCGATCGGGCGGGAGCGCCATTGGGGGGAACCGCAGATGGCGGTGGAGCTAACGGCTCCTCGGGCCGATGGGTTGCAGGAGGGGATGGAGGTGCGTCTCTCGGGGATGCCCATCGGGCGGGTGGATTCGCTCCGTCTGCTGAACGATGCCCGGGTGGCCGCGACCCTGCAAATCAACGCCCGCTATCGCCACTTGATCGGACCCCGCAGCCGTGCCCAGGCTGCCCAAGTGGGGCTCGTGGGACAGACCTTCGTCAGCCTCACCCCTGATCCCAGGCCCCCGGGGGAGGGGTTGCAGCGGCCATTGCCGCCCTTGGCCTACGACCCACCCCCCGATTTGAATCAGCTCGTGGCCGAGCTGGCCCGCTCGGGCCAGAAAATCGATCGCAGCCTCGCTCTGGCTTCGAACCTGCTGCAAACCCAAGTGCCCAGCTCCCTGGGCAGTTTGCAGAGCTCAATGGGCAAGCTCTCTGGCTCGATGGGGGATCTCTCCTCCATGTCGAAAACCGTGGCGAGTGAAACACGCAGCACGGTGCCTTCGGTGCGTGCTCTCACCAACAACCTGCAACGGGAGACCGTGCAGGTGGGCCCGGTCGTGCGCCGCACCCTCGCCAAGGCGGAGCAGACCCTCACCCGAGCCGATCAGACCGCTGAAACCGCCACGCAGGCCTCACGGGAAGCCCAGCTGTTGTTGCAGCAAGCCCGACCGGTGCTCCTTCCCACCTTGGAAAACTTGAAGGAGATCACCGGCGTGACCAGCCGTTTGGTGCGCTTGTTGGGGGGGTTGGGCCTGTTGGAGCCTGGCACCGCCACGCCCCGACCAGCCCCAACCAAGCCCCGCACGGATCGGATGGATCCCTACAAGGTGCACCCCACTTCTCCAGATCCCTCCCCTTATCCGCCCTAAACCGATCGATGCGAGGCCTCAGGCCTCGTCGTCGTCATGGGCGAAGCGGTTGTAGAGGAAATCCAGAGCCTGATTGCGCATCTCGTAATAGAGCGGATCTTCCATGATGTCCTCTCGGCTGCGGGGGCGGGCAAAGGGGATGCTGAGCACCTCCCCGATGCCCGCCGCAGGACCATTGGTCATCATCACGAGACGATCGGCGAGGAACAGCGCTTCATCAATGTCGTGGGTGATCATCAACACGGTGCACTTCTGGGTGTTCCAGATCTTGAGCAGTTCCTCCTGCAATTCCTCCTTGGTGATGGCGTCTAGGGCGCCGAAGGGTTCATCGAGGATGAGCACTTCCGGCCGGATGGCCAGGGCACGGGCGATCGCCACCCGCTGTTTCATGCCCCCGGAGATCTGGGTGATCTTCTTTTCCGCCGCCGTCGTGAGACCCACCAGCTCCAGGTGTTCCATGGTGATCTGATGCTTCTGGCTCTTCTCCAGATTCGGCTTCACCGAATCAATGCCGAGGTAGACGTTTTCGTACGCGGTGAGCCAGGGCAGCAGGGCATAGCCCTGGAACACCACCATCCGGTCTGGACCTGGCTTTTCGATGGGTTTGCCATTGAGCAACACCGCACCGGAACTTGGGGTGGCGAAGCCCGACACCATGTTGAGCAGGGTGCTCTTGCCGCAGCCGGAGTGGCCGATCACGCAGATGAATTCCCCCTGCTGCACATCCAGATTGATGTCGGAAAGCACGGGGTAGGGACCGTTAGGGGTGGGGTAGGTCTTGCCCAGGCCCTCGAAGCGCAGCAGGGGATGGCCCGCTGGGGCTTGGGGCGCGGCGGTCGCCGCAAAGGTGGAGCTCATGGTGAAGAAGCGGTTTTGGAAACGGTTTGGCTGCAACGACAGGGAAGGGGAGCCTGCCCAAGGCAGGCCGTTGGACGCGCGGCTTAAGCCGCCATGGCCCGGGGCACGCCGATGGGAATCTCGGCCACGCTGAAATCGCGATGGAGGGAGACGGCGTTGAGGTAGCTGATCGGATCGTCACTGTTGAAGGGCCGGCCATCGAAGAGCTCGATGCCCTGGCGCTGATAGCTCACCTCCTCCAAGCCCAGCTCCCGAGCAGCGGTGCTGAACACCCCCACTTGGCAGATTCGCTCAAGGATCTCCACGTAGTTGCGGGGGAAGGGAATTTCGGCCCAGCGGGCCAACTGGGTCATGATCCAGAGATGCTCGGTGCGGCTGGGTCGATTCAGCCCCGCGCCGAAGAACAGATGGTGCGGTTCGCCGTGGGGGGCGAAGCCATCACCTGTGCCCTTGGCGCTGAAGTGGATCAGCTCGGCTTTCATGCCCAGGTAGCGGCGATCGCTGAGCAGCTCGCTCATCTCCTGCCAGTGGCTGGGTTCGGCGCAATAGCGGCAGGCTTCGAGCAGGGCCTTGGTGAGGGCGATGTGGGTGTTGGGATAGGCGAGGGCCCAGTCCTCCCGGGCGCCGAGCACCTTGCCCGGATGCCCGGACCAAATCTCCAGGTCACCCACGATCGGCACGCCATGGCCTTCCCGATTGGCGCGGAAGTTCCAGGGCTCGCCGATGCAATAGCCGTCGATCGAGCCGTCCTTTAGGTCGGCCAACATCTGGGCCGGGGGCAGGGTCTGCAGATGCACGTCATGGTCGGGGTCGATGCCATTGGCCGCCAGCCAGTAGCGCAGGAGCAGGTTGTGCATCGACGCTGGATGCACGATGCCAATCCGGTGGGGTTCCCGCTCGTGGCTGTGCAGCCAGGCGCGGTAGTCGTCCACCGTGCTCACCCCCTGTTGGGAGAGGCGCTTGGCCAGGGTCACCTCGTTGCCGTTGCGGCTGAGGGTGAGGGCGGAGACCACCGGGGTGGGCTCGCCGCCGTGGCCACCGGCCGTCATCCAGACGGGCATGCCGGAGGGCATCAGGGCCGCATCCAGGGTGCGATCGAGGAGGCCATCCACCACGCCTCGCCAGCTGGTTTCCCGCACGAGATGCACCTCATCGAGGCCGTGCTTTTGGAAAAAGCCCTTGGCTTCCGCAATCGCCAACGGGGCGCAGGCCGCCAGGGGCACGAAGCCCAGATCCAGATTCACCTTCTCCAGGCCATGGCGGGCGAGCACCTTGTGGGGCTTGGCCTGCCACTGCTTCACCCGCTTCTGGCGGTTGAGGAAGTAGATCATTTCCGAGCGCAGGCTGTAGTAGCTCGGGTGGTGCACCACCGTGAGCCGCTGCCGGGGCCGCGGGATGTCCACCTCCAGGATGCCGCCGATCTTGGAACCTGGCCCGTTGGTGAGCATCACGATGCGGTCGGAGAGGAGCACCGCCTCATCCACGTCATGGGTGACCATGACAGCGGTGAGTTCATTCTCGTTGCAGATCTGCATCAGCTTCTCCTGCAGGTTGCCCCGGGTGAGGGCATCCAGGGCGCCGAAGGGCTCATCGAGCAGGAGCAGCTTGGGCTTGATCGCCAGCGCGCGGGCGATCGACACTCGCTGACGCATGCCGCCGGACAGCTGCAGAGGCAGCTTGTCTTTGGCATGGCCCAAGCCCACCATCTGGATGTGCTCCTCCACGATGGCGGCGCGCTCCTCCTTGCTGATCTGGGGCATCACCTCATCGACGGCCAGGCCGATGTTTTCGCTCACGCTGAGCCAGGGCAGCAGCGAATAGTTCTGAAACACCACCATCTTGTCCGGCCCGGGGCGCTTCACCTCTTCCCCTTCGAGCAGCACGACGCCCCCGCTGGGCTGGTCGAGCCCGGCGATCATGTTGAGAAGGGTGCTCTTGCCGCAACCGGAGTGGCCGATCAAGGAGACGAATTCCCCTTTGCGGATCTGCAAATCAATCCCCTTGAGGGCGAGGTAGTTGCCCCCGCCGCTGAGGGGAAAATCTTTGTCGACATTCTGAACTTCAACAAGGCTTGTCATGGCTGGTTGGTTGGGGGTGGATCAGGGGTTGGAATGAAGGAAGCTCCAGGCGAAACCAAGCAACATGCCGCTCATCAGCACGAAGCGGATGATCAGGAAACTCAACACGTTTTCCCGGCGCGTGATCGAGGTTTCGATGGCGGAAAGTCGTTGCTTGAGAGCTTGAAGCAACGTGGGTTTGGAGGTGATCATCAGTGAATCTGGGGGAGGAGAAACTTGTGAAGCAAGTCCTCACTGTCCGGGGCTGATTCGCTTTTGCACCCAGGCCATCAAACGATCCAGAATCAGGCCGACGGCGCCGATCCAAATCACTCCCAGCACAATCTCGCTCACATAGCCATTTTGATTGGCATCCCAGATGAAGAAGCCAATTCCAGGCGTTCCGGGCATGACGATTTCTGCAGCGATGATGGCCAGCCAGGCCAGGCCAATCGAGATGCGCAAGCCGGTGAAGATATAGGGAAGAGCCGATGGAATGAGCACCTTGCTGAAGAAACGGCCCTTCGACATTTGCAGCACTTGAGCCACATTCCTGTAATCCTGTGGGATCTGGCGAACTCCCTCCGCGGTGTTGATCAGAATCGGCCAGATGGACGTGATGAAGATCACGAAAATCGCCGCCGGCTGGTTTTTCTGGAACAGCACCAGGGCGATCGGCACCCAGGCCAGAGGAGCCACCATGCGCAGAAACTGAAAGAGGGGATCGAAGGCTCGATCCAGAGATTTGTTGAGCCCCACCGCGATGCCTACGCCGATGCCCACCAGGGCAGCCAGGGTGTAGCCGATCGCCACCCGGGCGAGGCTGCTCATGGTGTGCAGAAACAGGCCCTTGTCGAGTCCGCCGCGATCAAAGAAGGGATAGAGCAGCAGCTCGCGGGTCCGCTCATCGGTCCACAGGCTGAGGGGGCCGGTGAGTTTGGTGAGGCCGAGGCTGGAGCTCAGCTGCCAGAAGAGCAGGAAGCCGCCAATGCCGAAGATGGGGGGCAGGATCGCTTTGCGGTGGCGCTTCCACCAGTGGCCAAGGCTGAAACCGGAGCTGGGGGTGCTGGTCATGGTTCAAAGTCCTGGAGAAAAAAGGGGAGAGTGAAAAGAAAACAGTGACGAAAAGGAGAGAAAAAAACGGATTGACCCTGAAGGATTTGCGGCAGATGGCTCCGCTTCAGTTTTTGATCTTCAGGCTGTTGAGATAGGCCTGGGGATTGCTTGGGTCGTAGACGGTGCCGTCGAAAAACACCTCCTTGCCCCGGCTGGAGCTGGTGGGGATGTCTTTTTCAGGCACACCCACCGCCTTGGCCGCTTCGCGCCAGAGGTCTTCGCGGGTGACCTTGTCGTTGATCGCCTTGGCCTGCTCGATGGTGTCCACCGTGCCGGGGTAGAACTTCCAACGCATTGACTCGAGCAAGAACCAAAGCGTGAGGCTCTTGTAGGGGTAGGAAATCACCCCTCGGTCGCTGCTCCAGTAGAGCGGCCCCATTTTGGGGTCGTTCGATGGGGTGCCAGCGGCGCCGAGTTTGTATTGGCCCTTGAGCGATTCCTGCAACACCGCCACTGGCACGTTGAACCACTTGCGAGAGGAGAGGATCTGGGCGGCCTCATCCTTGTGTTCAGGCTTGTCGAGCCACATCTGAGCCTCGATCAGCCCCTTGAGCAGGGCCACGCTGGCCTTGGGGTGCTTCTCCACCCAATCGCTGCGCACGGCGAGATACTCCTCGGGGTGCACTTTCCAGATCTGCGCGGTGGTGGCCGCCAGATAGCCCACGTTGTCTTTGGCGATGCGGGATGGCCAGGGATCGCCCGTGGAGAAGGCCTCCATGGTGCCGGTTTTCATGCCCTGGAGGGTTTCCGGGGCCGGCACGGTGAGCAGCTCCACGTCGGTGTTGGGATTCACGCCGGCGGCGGCGAGCCAGTAGCGAATCCAGATGTCTTGGTTGGCCTTGGAGAAGGTGTATGTCGCCCGAAATTTGCGGCCCTCCTTCTGGTTGAACCTTTCGAAAAACCCCGGTGAGGAGGCCTTGAGGTTGTAGGTGAGGTTGCCATCCCTCACGCTGTTGGCGGCGGCGATGCCGTTGCCCTGGCTCATCAGCATCGCCAGGATGGTCATCGGCAGCTTTTTGCCGTTGGTGATCACCCCTTCGCTGATCATCTGAGGCATGGGCAGTTGCCACTGGCCACCGTCGATTCCGCCTCCGGCAGAGCCAAGCACCACGTTGTCGCGAGCGGCCGACCAGCTCGATTGTTTGGAGAGCTGCACATCGAGGCCATGCTTGGCGAAGAATCCTTTTTCCACTCCAATCACCAGGGGAGCGGCTTCCAGAATCGGCACAAATCCAAGGCTGATCGTGCGCACTTCAACGTCGGCATCGGCCGCCACCGCTGTGGCTGAGGGGGCGCTCGCTCCGTCAGGAGCTGTGGCAGTGC
>JAYKHK010000151.1:0-11672 GCA_035284785.1 Cyanobacteriota bacterium
CTCCGCTGCTGCTCCGCCATGCGCCGGATTGTCCTGGCCAACGGTGATTCCCTCCCCGCCCTGGGGCTGGGCACCTGGCGCGCGGAGCCCAGCAGGGTGGGCACGGCCGTGCGCCAGGCCCTGGAACTGGGCTATCGCCACATCGATGCGGCGGCCATCTACGGCAATGAAGCGGAGATCGGCGAGGCTCTGGAGCGGGCCTTTGCCGATGGCGTGGTGCGGCGAGAGGAGCTGTGGATCACCTCCAAGCTGTGGAACGACAGCCATGCCCCGGAGGATGTGCGCCCAGCCCTGGAGCGCACCCTGGCGGATCTGCGCCTCTCCCATCTCGATCTCTATCTGATCCACTGGCCCGTCGTTTTGCGCCGGGGGGTGGCATTCCCTGAGAAAGGGGAGGATCTGGTGGCGCTGGAGCAGCTGCCCCTGGCCCGCACCTGGGCGGCCATGGAGGAGGTTCAAGCCTCAGGGCTCTGCCGTCAGATCGGCGTGTCGAACGTGAGCCAGGCCAAGCTCCAGTCCCTGTTGGCCGGCGCCCGCTCAGCCCCCGCCGTGAACCAGGTGGAGCGCCATCCCTATCTGCAGCAGCCGGAGCTGCTGGCCTTCTGCCAAGGCCATGGCATCGTGCTCACCGCCTATTCCCCCCTCGGTGCCGGGAGGGACGACCGTCCCTCCCCTGTGTTGGCCGATCCTGAGATCCTCGCCCTGGCCGCCGAGCTCGGGGCCGCCCCCGCCCAGGTTTTGCTGGCCTGGGGACTGGCCTGCGGCACGGTGGTGATCCCCAAGGCGCTCCGGCCCGAGCACCTGGCCGCCAATCTGGCTGCCCAGGATCTGGAGCTGAGCCCAGACGCGATGGCCAGGCTGGCGCGGCTGGACCGGGGCCAGCGCTTTGTGGATGGCAGCTTCTGGTTTCAACCCGGCAGCCCCTACAGCGAGGCCAACCTCTGGGATGGTCCACCCCGCTGATTCACCGCCTCATCGCCGCGCTCCTGCAGGAATCGCCCTGGCCGCCGGGGTATGGGCGGCTCTTGTAACTTGATCGCCAATGCAGCCCCCATGCCTGTGATTCCGCCTGTTGCTTCGGCGGTGACCCCCCATCAGCTCGAGGTGGCCGAGACGCTCCTGCAGGTGGGGTGTTTTTTGGTGATTTTCGTAGCCGCTCGCACCATTTCCGAGCTGACGGTGCGGCTCCAGCTGCCCACGATCCTCGGGGAGTTGGTGGCTGGGGTGCTGGTGGGAGCCTCAGGGCTCCATCTGATTGTGCCCCCGGAGGTGCAAGCCCAACTGAGCGATCGAGCCGCGGCTCTGGTGGGTTCCTTGGCCGGGATTGGCCCGGACACCGTGCGCGAGGTGTACCGAGCCAGCTTCCCCAATCTGGAGGCTGTTTCCGAAATCGGCCTGTTTGCCCTGCTGTTTCTCACAGGTTTGGAGAGTGAACTCGATGAGTTGGTTGCGGTTGGGGCGCAAGCCACCACCGTGGCCATCACCGGTGTGATCTTGCCCTTCGCCCTTGGCACAGCGGGGCTGTTTTATCTCTTTCATGTGCCCCTGATTCCCGCCGTTTTTGCCGGAGCGGCGATGACGGCCACCTCCATCGGCATCACCGCCAGCGTGTTTGGTGAGTTGCGTTGGCTCAAGCGCCGAGAAGGCCAGATCGTGATCGGCGCTGCCGTGTTGGATGACATCCTCGGAATTGTGATTCTGGCGGTGGTGGTGGCGATCGTGGGCGGCGGGGCCTTCAGCCTGGCCCCCCTGGTCAAGCTCTGCCTGGCAGCGGTGGCCTTCGTGGCGGTGGCCCTGGTCCTCAGCCGCACCGCTGCACCCCTGTTCGATTGGGTGGTGGATCACTTGAAAGCACCGGGCGATGTGGCAGTGGCCAGTTTTCTGGTGCTCACCTTGTGCTGCTTTGCGGCCCAGGCAATCGGCCTAGAAGCTGCCCTGGGGGCCTTCGCCGGCGGCTTGATCCTGAGCGCCTCCAAGCACACAGAAGACATTGAAAAGGCGGTCAAGCCACTCGTGGCCCTGTTTGCCACGGTGTTTTTTGTGCTGATCGGCACCGCCATGGATCTCTCGGTGCTGAACCCCTTCAACCCGGCCAACCGGGAAGGGCTGATTGTGGCCGCCTTCCTGCTCGCTGTGGCGATCGCCGGCAAAGTGGCCGCTGGTTGGAGCTACCTCAGCAAGGAACGCACCAGTCGCCTGGTGGTGGGGCTAGGCATGATGCCCCGGGGGGAAGTGGGCCTGATTTTTCTGGGGCTGGGCAGCCAGGCTGGCATTCTCTCGCCCGCTCTGAAGGCGGCGATTTTGCTGATGGTGATTGGCACCACCTTTTTGGCCCCGATCCTCCTGCGCCTGGTGATCGGCCAGGAGCTCACCTCCGTTGATGCCTCTGGGTAACTGGGTCAAGGAAGTGGCCAAAGGCCTGAGGCTGCCGGAGGGCCTAGGGCCACCAGCGGCGGCGTGGGGCCTTCCCGTGGCTCCCATCGCAGAGGGGAAAGCGACCTGAGCGGCCGCAGCGACAGAGCAGCACCGTGCTCGGCTCCTCCAGGCGGAGCTCATAGGCGATCCTGCCGGTGCCCAGATGGGCCCCATCGCAAAACCAACCGTGCTTGGAACGACCACAGCTGCACAGGTGATGGACCCCTGCCGGCAGATCGAGGGGCTCCGGCTTGTCCTCAGGGCGGCCCGGCTCCATAGGGGTGTTTGCTCGCCTGAAGCCATTCTGCTCCCGCCTGGGCAGCGCGCCGGCGGGCGAACTGCCATGGTTTGACAAATGCCTGCAATCAGCAACGGCAATCCTTTGATGATTGACTCTGGAATTTGCGGTCAACAGCCTGCGCACATATCAATTTTCCCATGGAGAGATGGCAGCTCAAGGCCATCTTCTCATCGTTGCTAACTACACCCCAATTTCATGCCATCACCGCGGACATTCTTTTTATCTTGATTTTGGTTGAACTCTTTCGTTTGTTGATTATTGATCCGCCAGAGCAGCGCGTTTCGATTGGGGTTTCGTTGGAGATCGCGATCGTCTCGGTCTTGCGTGAGGTGATTGTCAAAGGCGTGCTGGAAACCGACTGGCAACAAATGTTGGCTGGTTGCCTGTTTCTTGCCACTGCAGCCTTGCTCATGGTCGTTCGGGTGTGGTTGCCCCCCACGTTTGCGGGTGTGGATCCTGAAGCCCGGGTTTCCGCTCGCATCCGCTTGCAAAAGCCCATGCACACTCCCGACCACTGAGCTTCGGCCAGGTCGCAGTACGCTCGCTTCATTCTTGAGAGCCAACGAAGGGTGTGAAACGCTCCTGTCATGGCGGAGGGGTGGATGGAGGGCAAACAGCCACAGGCCAGCTGACCGTGGCCTTGCTTGGAATGCCCAACTGTGGCAAGTCAACCCTGTTCAATGCCCTCACCCGGGGCCATGCGCTCATTGCCAACTGGCCCGGCCTCACCGTTGACCTGCAACGTGGTTCCTTGCCAGCTGATGCCCAGCGCAGGCCCTACGAGTTGGTGGATCTGCCAGGCATTCACGACCTCTCGGGCAGCAGCGAGGACGAAGCCGTGGTGCAGCGTTTTCTGCGCCAGAACCCGCCTGATCTGCTGTTGGTGGTGCTCAACGCCAGCCAGATTGCCAGCCAGCTGAGGCTGCTGCTGCAAATCCAAACCCTGGCTCTGCCTGTGGTGGTGGCGTTGAACATGAGCGATGAAGCGCGGCGCTTTGGTCTTGTGATCGACCATGAAGGCCTATCGGCTGCGCTGGGTTTGCCATTGGTGCCCGTGAGCGCCAAGCACCGCCAGGGCCTGGCGACCCTGATCGATCAGCTCCATCGCCGAGGCGCCTCGATCGAGCGGCCACATCCGCCCACTGGGCGATTGTCCGAACCTGATCAACAGGCCCTGGATGCCATACAGCAAGATCTGGTGCATCGCTTTGTTCAGTTGCCCCAGGTGGGCCTCCATCGCCGCACGCGGGCCGTCGATCGGGTGTTGCTCCATCCCCTTGTGGGTGTTGGGGTGTTTCTCGGGCTGGTGCTGTTGCTGTTCCAGCTGCTTTATGCGCTCACCACTCCGTTGCAGGACCTCCTCGGCACCTTGCTGGATGGGATCCAAACCTGGGCGCTTGAGCCCGGCCTGTCCTGGCTCGGGGCACCCGCTCCCCTGAAGAGTTTTTTGATCGATGGCCTCTGGCTTGGGGTCGGCACGGTGGCGACCTTCATGCCATTGATCTTCCTCTTCTATGTGTTGATCGGCGTGGTTGAGGATTCGGGCTACTTGCCCCGTGCGGCCTTCCTGATGGATGGCTTCATGCGTTGGTTGGGTCTTGATGGCCGCTCCTTTGTGCTTCAGGTGATGGGATTCGGTTGCAATGTGCCGTCGATCATGGGCACCCGAGTCATTCGCGATCGGGGGATGCGCCTCCTGGCCATGCTCTGCATTCCCTTTGCTCTTTGTCAGGCCAGGCTGACGGTGTTTGTGTTTCTGGTGGGGGTGTTTTTCGCCAGACCCTGGTGGGCTCCCGGGCTGGTGTTGTTTGGCTTTTATCTGCTGAGTTTTGCCGCAGCGATCATCACGGGGCTGATTTTCAAGCGGGTGTACCCCAGTCGAGAGGCCTTTGTGCTGGAGTTACCGCCCTACCGGGCCCCCAGCCTCAAGACGGTGGTGCGCCGTGGATGGAGCGCCATGCTGAATTTTTTCGTCACCACCCGCGTGTTCATCATCTGTGGTGCCGCTGCGATCTGGTTGCTCACCCACCTCCCCCCCGGAGCGGCCGAGGGGGGCAGACAAACTCTGGCAGGGTGGATCGGCACCCTCCTGCATCCACTGCTCGGACCCATTGGCTTGAATCCCGAATTGAGCGTATCGCTGTTTTTTGGATTCATCGCCAAGGAAATCCTGTTGGGAGCGTTGGCTGTGATCTATCGCACGTCTGAATCCCATCTGGCCGGCAGCGTGCAGGCGGCAATCACCCCCTTGCAAAGCCTGAGCTACATGACCTTTGTGCTGCTTTACACCCCTTGTTTAGGCACCATTGCCGCCCAGCTCCAAGAATCGAAAAGTCGGATGTTCGCCCTCACCTCCCTGGCATGGTCGCTGGGATTGGCCTGGACCATGGCTTTGCTGGTGTATCAAGGCGGGCGACTGATTCAATCGCTGGTCTAGTGGACCTGCGGATCAGCAGTTGATCAGGGCAACCTGCATGTCTCTGGCCTGGTCTTGGCGAAGCATGAATTCGAGCATGCCGCAGGCCACATGGAGAATGCCGCCCGGATAGCCCCTGCGAAGCACCTGCACCTCGCTCCCGGGCTTGATCCCCATGGAGTAAAGCCGCTGTTGCAGGGCAGGATGGCTCGGCAGAGTCAGGATTCGCACCCGTTGGCCTTCGCGCGCCGCACTCAAGGGCATGGCTCGATGAAACCTATTGAAAAAAGCTTAAGTGTCTTCTCAGGGGGCAAAGGGCGTGGAAATCCGAGCGCAACCGGTCTTGTGCCTTTTGCTGCATCAGGTTGTGCCTTGAGCAGCTGCCATAAAGTCGGGCGGCCTTGGAAGGGGGGGGGAGATGAACGGCATTCGACTCAGCCAAGCAGAGCGGAGTGCCGGCAATCCATTCCCCCTTGGGGCGGCCATCGCAGCGGCCGTCGTGCTCAGCCAAGCCCATGCAAAGGCCCAGCTCTCGCCAAACTGTGAACGCAACGGCCACCACGATTGCTGCGCCCTCACGCCGGTTGCGGCAGCAACCACGAACCAACGGTCTGTG
This sequence comes from Cyanobacteriota bacterium, assembly GCA_035284785.1. GTDB lineage: Bacteria > Cyanobacteriota > Cyanobacteriia > PCC-6307 > Cyanobiaceae > Cyanobium. Next base: position 5,749 of record JAYKHK010000151.1, read on the forward strand.
GACAAGATCACCTTCGCGGACCACACGGTCTACGAAGTGATGAGAAATGAGAGCTCATGCAAAAACGCATCGGCCACAGTGAGAACCTGCAACGCAACAATCACAGCTGTGGGGCGGCAGCCATCAATCCCAGCATTTTACCGAGGCACATACTACGAGGGGGGCTATAAACATGAATACATTGGCAAGGGGATTCATCTCACTTATTTCTATCTCGATTGAATCTCTGCGCACAGCTCAGGCGGCCGTCTGTTGCGCCGCAATGGTGGTGAGCCTGCCGGCCCCCTCATCCCAAAGAATGTAAGAAAAACAGGAAGGAATATCACGCAGCCGCAAGCGCTTCACCCCCATCAGCAGGTGAGCATTGCGTTGCTGAGCGGCCTGAAGTCGGTAGTTGGGAATCGCCTCGCACAGGTGATGAATCGCATGGCAGCCGATGTCGGCGGAAAACCAGTTCAACAGCGCTGGCAGCTCAAGATCGCTGGTGCCCTGCATCGCCCCATTCATGGCCGACCAATTGGCCGTGGAATGGGCATAGGAGCCCGGGAAATTGTGCTGCACAAAGAAGATGCAGATAAACACCGCCGCGCTGCAAGCCATCACAGGGGCATAGATCAACCAGAATGTGGCAGGGCCAAGCCACCAGGACAGGCAGACCCAGCTGGCTACTACAGCAAAATTGTTGAGCAGCAAATCGCGTCCCTCCTCAGGGCTATGCCACCAGGTGGTGCGGTAGGTGGCCAAAATCTGGTTCCAAGGGGTGGCTGGCACCTGCCGTCGACAGGCGATGGTGTGGGGCAGCAGGCCAGCCAGGCCAGCGAGGAGTTCGATGCGAGGCTTGATCACCAGGTAGAAAAATCCGCCAGGGATCAACATCAGGGGATGGCGCAACCCCCGGTACATCACCTGCCCACTGCTGCCCAGGGCGTTGTAGGTCGTGGTGCTGACCAGGGCGGATGGGCCCTTGTATTTTTCCCAGTTGCCGTTGTGGCGATGGTGAAAGGCATGGCCCCGCGACCATGGCAACTGGGGCAGACCCGCAAAAATGCCCAGCAAGAAACCAATCCAGCGGTTGGTATCGCGGTGGCGGAACAGTGAGTAATGGCCGCAGTCGTGCATGAGAGAAAAGCAGCGGGCCAGAAAGAGCACCATCAGGCCGAGCACCGGCAGCAACAGCCAGGACCCCTGATGCAACAGGTGCACAGCCCACCACCACAGCAAGCCGTAGGGCACCAGGGTGTTGGCGATCTGCCAAGCCCCGAGCTTGTTGCAACTGCTCATGAAGGGCTTGAGGTCAAAATCACTCTTCCGCAGAACCTTTGGAGCTGTGGATGCCACTGGATCTGTGGAGAAATCGTTCATGCAGACGTGGAAGGATCCCATCCGGTAGGGCCCTGAGCCTAGTGGCCAAGTCCTCGGAAAGCGCAGCGGCCGAATGCCATGGGCCGCCACTGGCACGGCTGCGCCTTCCAGCTTGGTGGTTGTGAGGTCTGAGAGGGTGCGCGAGCGGAGTTGGCGGTTTCCCTTCTGATGCCGCCACCAGGCTTCTGCTCCCAACAGCCCAGGGGAAGGGAAGCAGCGGCACCGAAACCCATAGGAATTCAGAGGGGACCAAGAACAACCATCATCCCCCCCTACGCTCGTGGCGCTGCATAAACCTCTGATGCGCGATCTGCTGAGCGTTCGCGAGCTGAAAGCGGACGCATTGACACTGTTATTTGAGCTGGCGGACCAACTCTTTGCACTTCCGCGTTCGGAGTGTCGCCAGCGCTTGGCAACGAAGACCCTCGCGCTGATGTTCTTCCAACCAAGCACACGCACGCGGCTTGGCTTCCAGCGAGCAGGCCGAGCCTGCGGTTGTGACCTGCTGGATTTTGGCGCCCCCGAGATGAGCCGTTCGGTGGCCTATTGCGGAGAGACACTGACAGACGCCGCCAATGTTGTTGCCCAGCTCGCCGATGTGCTCGTGATCCGCCACTACGACTCACAGGCCCTTGTCGAAGCAGCGCGAGGCTGCGGGGTGCCAACAATCAATGCTGGAGACGGAAGCAACGAGCACCCCACGCAGGCGATCGCCGACCTTTGGGTGTTGAAGCGGCGGTTGGGCGCACTGGCCGGAGCGAGCCTGGGGCTGATCGGCGACCCGGGAACACGGGTGTTGCGCTCCATCGCGCTGGCCGCTCCCCTGGTCGGCATTCAACGCCTCAGGTTCCTGCCAAGCCCCGATCGGCAGATTCCAGAGGATGTGTCGGCCGCCCTCGCCAGAGCCAACGTCGTCATCGAAGCTGGAGAGCACGTGGAGGATCTGCTCGCCTGCTGTGAGGCGGTGGTCTTGATGCCGACAGAGGTGGCCGATCTCACCGCCGAGCCGCTCTCACTCACCGGGGCCCAAGCTCCGGCGAGCCCTCCCGATCGGTACCGACTGACACGCGCCAGATTGGCGCGGTATCCAGACACCTGGGTGCTTCACCCCGGGCCACGTCATGGCGAGCTCGATCCCGACACAGACGACGCGCCGCGCAACCTGATGCTCGCCCAGGTGGGTGAAGGGATGGTCATGCGCATGGCCATCCTGCACTGGGTGCTTGGCTGGCCATGCTGAGCAACGCAACAAAGCCCGGAGTATGGGCCCCGGGCGTTTGCTGGCTCAGTCGGGTTGACTGCCCTGGTGGGCGGCTGGGAACTGGGCGTGGTTTGTGCTTGGCCACAGCCGCGATCGGCTGATGAGCGTTTCTTTGATTGTGGGTCGGAGCTGCTGGCGCTGGCACCTGGGGCCAGGTGTCTATCGGGACGTTCCGTTCGGTCCGGGGCACCTCAGGCGATGCATTGGACGGCGACGATGCGACACGCCAGGAACGTCAGGGATCCGTCGAGAGTGTTGGAGCAGGGGCCGGATCGTCAGCGCGCTCCTGTCTGGTGCTCAGGGGGGGTGTCTTCCATCGATGGAGCCTCCGAATCCCGATGCAGCCACTATGGGCACATCCCATGCAGCCCACAAGTGCTCCAGGGCGATCGACACCGGTCTTCATCAGAAGCAATCGGTGTTCATGAAGGGGGCTTCATGATGCGGCAAGCCTCTGCGACGGGAGATCGTGGTGCGATTCAGGCATCCATCCTGGGATCGATGGGCCGTCTGCCCTGTCACCAGCCTCTGGTGTTGATGCTCACCTCACCCTGATCTCACTGGGCCTGGGCTACAGCCTGCGCGAGCGGCTGCGGGCAAAGGCGGTCCACCGGCTGGCTGCGGCCCTGTTTCTGGGCTTCGGGGTGACGTTGGTGATTGATGCCCAAAACATGGGCGCCCACAAGGCCGACGAGGAAGGGACCGGCGCGTCAGCACCCCCTGGGCGGTGATCGGGGAGGCCTTCGTGCTGGTGTTCATCCATGCCCTGGTCACCTGGCTGGCCGCAGGCGGCGGCAAATGGATCAGCGGCCGCATCAGCGAGGAGCTGCTCTACCGGATCATCGACGGGGCGGGGCGATTTGGGGCTCTGCACCCGCTTCAGCTGCAGCGCGCTGGAGGGCGCCGCAGCGGCCGGATGGCGCTGAGAGGGGAGCTGGGGTGCCGGCGAACCCGCACCCGATAGGTGCTGTGCGCCGGGCCCAGCCGCTCGATCAATGCATCCCGGGCTTCATGCTGCAGCTCTTCGAGACTGGCGGCGCTGATGCGAATCGGCAGGCTTTCCGCTTGGGCTTCCAGGTGGCCAGGGCGTTCAACCCGAACGTGGAACACGATCTCGCGCATGGGGTATCTCCATTTTTCCGCATCCATCCTTGGGCTGGCGCGGCGGTCGTGGAGGTGCCAAGGGATACGGAGAACCGTCTATCCGGACACGCGGCGGGGAGCCCGCCCCCGACAACCGGGACAGAGACGGCCAGGCAGGGGGCAGCAATTTCTGCTAGTACAGATGTACGCAGCTGGAGTGTTGATGGGCGTCCCTCTCTTCCGGCCGGCGGCCCTGGCCGCCAGGCTCGAAACCCCGATCGATGAATGGCCCTACCTGGAGCAGGACGTGCTGCTCCGCACCCGCAGCCGCAAGGTCTGCATGACCTGCCACTGGTTCCGGCACCACGCCGGGGTGAACTGCATCCCTGTGCTCACCTGCCAGCTGCACCAGGGGCTCATCGCCCATGGCGAGCACCTCACCAGCCGCTGCCAGGGTTGGACCGACGACATGGCGCGCCAGAAGGGATGGGCACCGGAGGTGGGCTGAGCAGCCATGGGGGTGGGTGATCGCCCGCGCCCGCCGCTCTCCCCACAGGAGGGCTGGCTGAGCGATGGGAGGCAGGTGCTCCATTTCCAGCCGCGCCGCTACAACCGCTGGACCCAGATCCTGGAGGTGACCTTCGGCGAGAGGCTCCCTGATGGCCAGGCGCCCTTGCTCAAACATCGCAGGCAGCTGAGCCGCGAGCAGGCGATCCAGCTGTGGCAGCAGAGGCGGCAGCAAGGCTGGCTGCCCTGTGCCCCCCAGTGGCAGCCGCCACCCTCCCCCGCTGACCGCGGCTGGGGTTCAAAAGCGTGAGCCGGGCGTTTGCAAAAAGGCCAGCTCCTCCGCGCTGGATCCCCGCCCCAGCACCGCGTTGCGGTGGGGGAAGCGGCCAAAGCGGGCGATCACATCCCGATGGCGGCGGGCGAACTCAGCGGTGCGGGGATCCGTGAACCGCTCAAACAGCGGCAGCGCCGCCTCCTGCACGGCCAGGTCTTCGCTGTGCATCAGCGGCATCAACCAGAACTGACGCCGCGCCCGCTCCGGCTCCGCCTCCAGCCAGCCCAGCTGCACCGCCCGCAAACTCTGAGGCAGGGCCTGTGGATCGCCGGCAAAGGCCATGGCGGTATCACGCCAGATCTGTCGCGGGAACTGATCAAGCAGCAGCACCAGGGCCAGGGCGCCGGGGGGCTCAGTGCTCCAGGCATCGAGCTCAGCGGCGATCGCGCGGCGGGTCAGCCCGAGGAAGCGCTGCCGCAACAGCGCGTCAAAGGCTGGATCTTTGACGAACCACTGGCGCGGCCGGCTCTGCACGAACCAGAAGTGCAGAACGTCCGCGGCCTGGTCCCGATGGTCTGGCATCAGAGCGGAGCCTTTGCATGACGCACTGTTTTCATCCTGCTGCAACCGAGCCGCCTCTCATTCAGACAGGCCAGGCTGGACCTTGCAGCTCAGCGGAGGAGAGCCATGGTGAGGCGATGGAATCGTTTCGGCGCTGGACACTGGTCCTCGCAGATCGCTCTGATGAGCATGGCTGGAGCCTTGCTGGTCGTGACGTCTTCCGCCCTGGCGGCCCCCACCCCCGCGGGCGGCGGATCCAGCGGCGCGGCGCCACCTACCGCCCCGCCCACTGGCACAGGCTGGGGCGCCATGCCGATGGGCCAACGCTCCGCCGATGCCCGCTTCATCGTGATGATGATTCCCCATCACGAGGGGGCGATCGCCATGGCGGATCTGGCCCTGCAACGCTCCAAGCGTCCGGAGATCCGTGCCCTGGCCGAGCGCATCCGCACCAGTCAGAGCCGGGAAAATGCCCAGATGCGGCGCTGGTATCGCCAGTGGTACGGCACTGACGTGCCCACCTGGGCGGCTCCAGGCGGGCGCCAAGGGATGGGCATGGGGATGGGCGGAGGCATGGGAATGGGCTGGGGGATGCCGGGCTTCTCCACCAGCCTCGCGGCGCTGCGCACGGCTCCCGACTTTGATCGAGCCTTCCTCGAGCAGATGATCGCCCACCACCGCATGGGCGTGATGATGGCGTCCCACGCCCAATGGGGCACCATCCATCCCGAGCTGCGCGATCTGGAGGCGACGATGGCGCGTGTGCAAAGCGAGGAGATCGAGCAGATGGCGCGTTGGTATCAGCAGTGGTTCGGCACGGCCAGTCGTTGACGGATCGGGACTAAGGGATGAAGGTCGCCTGGCTCAGGGAGCAGC
>JAYKHK010000152.1:0-11518 GCA_035284785.1 Cyanobacteriota bacterium
AAAGATGAGAAAGCTTGCCAAAAACAAGCCCAGCGCTTAGATTGACTTTTATTACACCGGAAATGAAATTGGGCGAATTGATCCCTGCTGCTTCCAACCCACTGCCGTTATCAGCGGTTCTTTCTATCGCCTGCTCTCTGGCAGCTGTGATCGTTGCCGTCATTCAATCCGGCCAGAGCGGCGACGACGATGACCCCGGCCCAGGCGATGGTGGACTCATGCAGCCGGTGGGTGCCGGGGCTTGATCCTTACAAGCCTTCACGCCTGTGCTTAAAGCCTCCATGCTAAAAGCAAGTTTTTGATGAAGCATGGGCAGCAGCTTTGGCACTCTGTTTCGCATCAGCACCTTCGGCGAATCCCACGGGGGTGGCGTCGGGGTGATTGTGGATGGTTGCCCGCCTCGTTTAGCTCTGGACATCGAAGCCATCCAGGCTGAACTCGATCGCCGCAAACCTGGACAAAGCAAAATCACCACGCCGCGGAAGGAAGACGATCGTGTCGAGATCTTGAGCGGCCTGCTCGATGGCTTCACACTCGGCACACCCATTGCCATGCTGGTTCGCAACAAGGATCAGCGGCCCCAGGACTATCAGGAGGTGGCGGTGGCCTTCCGCCCTTCCCATGCCGATGCCACCTATCAAGCGAAATATGGCATCCAGGCTCGTAGCGGGGGCGGTCGGGCCTCCGCCCGTGAAACCATCGGTCGCGTGGCGGCTGGTGCCATTGCCAAACAGCTGCTGGCCAAGGTGAGGGGCACAGAAGTGTTGGCCTGGGTGCAACGCATTCACACCATCGAAGCCCAGATTGATCCCCAGATGGTGAACCGGGAGGCCATCGAAAGCAACATCGTGCGCTGCCCCGATGGCGAGGCCGCAGAACGCATGGTGGAACGAATCGAGGCCATCGGCCGGGAGGGAGATTCCTGCGGCGGTGTGATCACCTGTGTCGTGCGCAACCCGCCGGTCGGTTTGGGCATGCCGGTGTTCGACAAACTTGAGGCCGATCTGGCAAAAGCCGTGATGTCGTTACCAGCCACCAAGGGCTTTGAGGTGGGTTCTGGCTTTGAGGGCACCCTGCTCAAGGGCAGCGAACACAACGATGCCTTCCTCCCCAGCGATGGCAGGCAGCTGCGCACAGCCACCAACAATTCGGGCGGCATTCAGGGTGGCATCAGCAACGGCGAAGAGATTGTGATCCGCGTGGCCTTCAAACCCACCGCCACGATCCGAAAGCCGCAGCAAACCATCAACGCCAAAGGTGAAGCCACTCTCCTAGAGGCCAAGGGTCGCCATGATCCCTGCGTTCTCCCCCGAGCTGTACCGATGGTGGAGGCGATGGTCGCGCTGGTTTTGGCCGACCACCTACTGAGACAACAAGGCCAATGCGGCCCCTGGTCGTTCGCCTCTCCAACCCTTGGCGCTAACGATCAGGAGGCCGCCAGGCCCTAACCCAAGGGGCTGAGCATGGCCTCTACGCCGTTGCTGCCGTTGCCAGGTGCAGTTGGAGTGGAGGCTTGAGACACCACAGCTGGCTGGGAAGGGGTGCCGCCCAGGCGACTGGCGGCCTTGGCCATGCGTCGAGCCACAGAAGAGCGCGTGGATCGGGAGGACGGGGAGGCAGCCGCACGGCTTGGGGATCGGCTCGATGTCTTCGCTGCGGTGGTGGTCGCCGCTGAAGGGGCAGATTTGCTTCGGGTGGCGGATTTGCTGCGCGTGGACACTGCAGCTTTGGACGTCGTCCGCGTTGTGGTGATCGCCTTTGACTTGCTCGCTGGCTTCGCCTTGGTGGCGGGGCGGCTGGAGCGAGCCTTTGGAGCAGGGCTGGTCAGATCGGCGGCTTCTGTGGCAGGCGCTTTGGCGGCGGCGGCAGGACGGCGACGCGACCGTGTGGAAGGGACCGCCTTCGCCTTGGCCGATGCCCGGGGCTTGATGGCTCGCGAGGCTGGGGGAGCAGTTGTGGAGCGTGTGCGGAGACTCAACACAAGGGCCCACTCCTCATCGCTGAGGGAGGAGGGCTTGGAGCCATGGGCCTGAGCAACCTTCGCTGCCCGCTCGATATCGGCGATCAGATTCTCCCAAGACGTCGCAAAGCGCTTGTCAGACTGGGATTTGGCTCCGCTTTCGAGCAGTGTTTCCACCACACCCTCCGCGGTGACCTTCTTGCGACGACGGTTGAAGATCTCCTTCTGAAGCTGGGCGATCAGAGCATCAGCCTTGTCGCTGATCGTGATAGTGAGTTGAGACATGGACGAAGCACATCTCTTTCATCAGTAGCACTGAAGAGCTAAGTCGGCAAGGCAAGCGCAGCGATTAAGGCCCGCAAGGGATCCAAATCGATTGCCTCCGTGACGATCGTCGTTCCAACCCCGATCCAGCGGGAGCCCACGGCCACGGCATCCACACCCGAGGCAAGCCAAAGGCTCACATCCCCCAACGCGATTCCACCCGCTGCGATGCAAAACGGCAGAGCACCGCCGAGGGGATCGCGCAAACTGCTCCAATAAGCAGGCCCCAGGGTGGCAGCTGGGTAGAGCTTCACCAAACCTGGCCCCAACTGACAGGCTGCCGCCACCTCGGAGGGAGTCATCACCCCAGGCACAAGCAGAAAACCAGCCTTGCCTGCCTCAGCCTGCAATGGGCTGGCCAGGATGGGCGATACGCCGTAGGCGAAGCCTGCTTCAATGACGGCTTGCAGGGCTTCCCTGTGCACGATCGAGGCGGCACCCAGACGGATCGACGGGAACGTTTTGATCAACTGCCTGCATTGTCTCGTCCACTCTGGTGATGGATGGCAGGCAATTTCGGCATGAACAAGGCCCAAGGCCTGCAACTCCTCCAACAGGGGAGCCAGTTGGAGAGGAGCCTCGGGCCGGAACACCAACAGCAAGGGCTGACGCCTGAGGGAGGCGATCAGCCCTTGGCCATCAGAGGTAGGACGCCACTTTGACGTCACGAGAGATCAACAGCTCTTGCAGTTGCTCAGCATCAACGGTTTCCTTCTCCACCAACATGTCTGCCAGCTCATCAAGCACGGGGCGGTTGCCGGTGAGCACTTCCTTGGCACGTTTGTAAGCCTCATCGACAAGGAGAGACACTTCCTCGTCAATGGCAGCGGCCGTGTCTTCTGAGAAATCCCGCTCGGCAGCAATATCGCGTCCCAGAAACATGCCGCCCTGGGAACGGCCAAGGGCAACGGGACCAAGTCGATCGCTCATGCCGAAGCGGGTGACCATTTGGCGGGCCACACGCGCAACCTGTTGGAGATCATTGGAGGCTCCGGTGGTGACCTCGTCGTCTCCATAGACGATTTCCTCGGCCACCCTGCCTCCAAGAGCGACAGCCATCTGGTTTTGGAGGTAGGCGCGGGAGTACAGGCCCGATTCCATCCGCTCCTCGCTGGGAGTGAAGAAGGTGAGGCCCCCGGCCTGACCTCGGGGGATGATCGAGATCTTCTGAACGGGGTCGTAATCAGGCATCAGGGCTCCCACCAGGGCGTGGCCAGCCTCGTGGTAAGCAACCAGGCGCTTGCGCTTATCACTCATCACCCGGTCCTTCTTCTCAGGCCCAGCCATCACCCGTTCAATGGCATCGTTCACTTCGTCCATCGAGATCTCACTGAGTTCACGACGAGCCGCGAGGATGGCCGCTTCGTTCAGCAGGTTGGCCAGGTCAGCCCCTGTAAAGCCCGGTGTGCGCCGGGCGACCTTATCGAGATCGACGTCCTTCGCCAAAGTTTTGCCACGGGCGTGGACGCCGAGGATTTGCAGACGACCGGCGTAATCGGGCCGATCCACAACCACCTGGCGATCAAATCGGCCTGGCCGCATCAAGGCTGCATCCAACACGTCGGGGCGGTTGGTGGCCGCCACGATGATGATGCCGGTGTTGCCCTCGAAGCCATCCATTTCGGTGAGCAGCTGGTTGAGGGTCTGCTCGCGCTCATCGTTCCCACCGCCCAGGCCAGCGCCTCGCTGGCGACCTACGGCGTCAATTTCATCGATGAAGACGATGCAAGGGGCATTTTTCTTGGCCTGCTCAAAGAGATCGCGAACGCGGCTGGCCCCAACTCCGACAAACATCTCCACAAATTCGGAACCAGAGATGGAGAAAAAGGGAACGCCCGCTTCGCCAGCCACCGCTTTGGCAAGAAGGGTTTTACCGGTACCAGGAGGGCCAACCAGCAGCACACCCTTGGGGATCTTTGCGCCAACCGCCGTGAACCGATCAGGATTTTTGAGGAAGTCGACAACCTCGGTGAGTTCGAGCTTGGCCCCCTCAATCCCCGCCACATCGCCAAAAGTGACTTGGGTTTGGGGTTCCATCTGCACCCGAGCTTTGCTTTTCCCAAAGTTCATGGCTGGGTTTCCACCACCAGCTTGGGCACGGCGAAGCAGGAAAAACAATCCTCCGAGCAGCAGGAGCGGGAAGAGCAGACTGCCCACCGCCTGTTGCCATGGAGCTGGTTCACTGCTGGGCTGCACGGCGATATCGACGTTGTGATCGGTGAGGAGCTTGAGCAGATCCTTGTCGGGAGCCAGGTTCACCACGGCACGCTGACCGTCGTTTTGAACGACTTGCGCCGTGCCCCGATCAGGGGAGATCAGCACCCTTGAAACTTCGTTGTCCTGCACGGCTTCAACGAAGTCGCTATAGCGGAGGGTGCGCGGCGCCCGAGCGGGGTCAGGTCGATCCAGGAAAGCCGTGCCAAGGGCAATGAACACGATCACCAAGAGGACGTAAAGCCCTGCGTTCCGCCACCGTTTCTTCAAGGATCCGCCTCCGGACGAATGAATTGAGAAGTTAAAGAATCTTAACCATCCCAGGTGGGAAGGTTGGGCCGCCCCAAGGGCCCCGGATGCTCAGACCGCCGCCCGAAGCACCTCCACCACGCTACGGAAGGCAAACCACTCAGGTATCTCCTCCCCCCCCCGCAGCATGCGACGGAACTGGGTGCCGCTGAGATTCTTCACGTGCAACCCCCTTGCCTGGGCATGCTCCGCTGTGACGTAGCCCTCCTCCTCGGTGTAGACCAGATTCAGGGAGGGCACCGTTTCCATGCCAAGTTCGGTGGCGTGGTCGCGGGCAAAATCCTGGGCTTGGTAGGGGCCATAAAAATCCTTGCCACTCAGAGAGGATTTGCAGCCCGCCATATCGCGGCCGATGATGAAATGGGTGCAGCCGTAGTTCTTGCGGATGATCATGTGCTGCAAAGCTTCACGGGGCCCGGCCATGTGCATTGAATAGGGCAGGTAAGCCCAGCGAATGCGTGGATTGGCCACTTCTTCCGCCAAACGCTCGTAGGTGTGGAAGCGCACCTCACCAGCGATGTCATCATCCTGGGTAGGGCCACAGGTGGGGTGCACCAGCACAACGGCGTCTGCGCTCACATTGGGAGCCTGCAACGCCCTAGTGAAGAGCTCATAGTGAGCGCGATGGATGGGATTGCGGCACTGAAACGCCACCACATCTTCTCCGTGGGGCAGTGTTTCCCGCACCTCCACAGGCGTGCGGCAGGGGAACACGCGGGTGGGCAGCTCCAGACCCTGAAGTCGGCCACCGAGATAAAAACGTCCTCGTTCACAGGCGATCATCCGGACCGCGGGGTGCTCCAGTGACGTGGTGCCGTAACAGCCCAAGGCTTCCTTCACCTTGTCGGGCTCCCAGCGACTCTCGACGGTGAAGACAGCCAGCTCCTGACCCTTGTAGGTGAGCAGAAGGCGCTCCCCCACCTCGATCAAGGGATCATCGGTATCCAAAACGATTGGCAAACCAAACAACAGTCCACTGCTGGTGCGGTAGCCGCTCACAACTGCATCGTAATCCTCCTGGTGCATGAAGCCCCGCAAAGGCGAAAAGCCACCCACCACCAGCAACTCCACATCACAGGCATTGCGGTCGCTGCACTCCAGACGACGGGTTGCGGAGGCTTTGGCTTGGCCATGCTCTTCAGGTCCAAGCATCAAATTCACGAGGGATCCCCCATGGGGAGCAATCAAGGAGGCTCGGGTGGCGGCACCGCTGGGAGCAACAGACATGGACACCGTCAATGCAAAGGGGATTCTCCCAGATGGACTGAACAAGACAAAACACAACAAAGGGGGCCTGTCGACCCCCTTGAAGTTGGTTCAGCCAGGTGGGGTTGCCCCCTCACTCACTAGGCCTTCTCCAGCCGCCCATACAGCTCTCCGGTGATCTTCACATCGACCGCCGCCTTCGTCCCCATATCGGTATCGGAAGGTTGAATGGCTGTGAACACACCAGCAAACTCACCGGTGTCAGCATCCACCTTGGTGATGGAGAAATTCATGGTGCCTGTGCCATCGACATATCGCTTGATGGTTTCACCACTGAACTCATCGCCAGCCGGCACCAGGCCCACAGCACTGCTGTATCCGGTGGTGAGACCCCGACCCTTGGGATCGAGGAAATTGCTGGTGCGGTAGCTAGGAGCCCGATAGGAGCCGCTCAGATCGGTGCTGGTGGAGAGGGCATCGCCACTCCCTGTGGCCACAAACTCCTTGCTGGAGAAGGTGAATGGCACCTCTTCGCCCCCAGGGAGGAGGACGGTGATGGGCTGAAAATCAATCCCGCCGAGCTCGGTGAAGGTGAGCGTGTTGCCCTCCACCTTCAGATCTCCATACACCTGATCCAGGCTGGAGGTGTAGCGAGTCAGGATTTTTCCAGCCACAAACTGGGCCTCCTGGCGCTTGTTGACCGGCTCTCCCTTCACGAAAACTTCAGAGGGATGCAAGCAGATTTCCTTGAGGCGATAGGTGGAGGAAGCATCCAGGGGGATGGTGCCCCGAGCCGTATCGGGAAGGGTGGGGCAGTCGTTGGCCCGACCGGTGTTGACAATCTGGTCGTAGGTGAGGCTGTTCCGATCAACAGCCCTGGCGCCACCGCTGCAGGCGGTTACCAGAGTGAGGCAGAACGCCAGCACAACGGCCAGCAAGGGACGAAAACGCATGGAGAGTGGCCGCAGGAACGGTTCGGAACTGGGCTTCTCGCGGATCCTACCGGTCACCTCCCCAATGACTGATAGATTGAGACCCTCTCTCAACAACCTGTAGGAGCCGCTCCTTTAAGGATGACCGCCGCCAGGCCCGACCCTTCCACCACGCCTCCTCTCGGCCATCCAACGATTGAAGCGGAGATGAAACCGCTCATCGACGCCTTGGAGGAGATCGCTGCCAGCCATGAGGGCGATCCCGAGGCCTTGCTTGCTTTGCTTCGCCGTTTGGAGCAGCTCCATCGCTCCATCCAAGACGGCCCCTTTCGCTCCAGCCTCCCCTCAGAGCGAAGCTCTCTTTTTCGCCTGCTTCAAGACATGGAGCTCAATGGAGGTTGGCCCTACATCCCGAGGTTGCAGCTGCGCACCTTTCTGGATCTGCTCCAGCAGGGAACTCCAGCCGCCCATGAGGTCGACTCGACCACGGAGGTGGCTGAAGCGGCCTGAGGAGATCGCCTGACCGACGATCCCCCAGCCCGCGATCCCTGCGGTCAATCCTCGTCAAAGGCCTCCTGATCCACCAGATGCACATAGGGTTGGGCAAGATCGGGTCGATGGATGGCAAGCGCCCGCAACAGGTGCCAATCGTTGAGGCTGGCGAAGGGATTCGGGTAATCGTCCTCGTCTAGACGGCGGGCCAATTCGGCAATTGCCGCTTCATCAAAGCCGTCGAGGGTTTCCTGGGAGATCGGGGCAAGAGACTCTTGAAGGGGTTGGGTCACGAGAGGGGATAATTGGAAGGAAGGGGAATTAGCTCAGCTGGTAGAGCGCTGCGATCGCACCGCAGAGGTCAGGGGTTCGAGTCCCCTATTCTCCATCAACTCTCGATCAACCTTGCTGGAATCCTTGCAGACAAGTGATCTGCATCGTGCCATCCACACAGCGTATGGTGGATAGCCCAACCTCATCTGGGCAGTCGATGGGGTAAATAAAGGGGCTGTAACCCGACACAAGCGATGTCGCAGTCCAAACGCGAGCAGGTGGTGAGTCACCTCCGCTACATCCGCCAGGAGCTTCGGGAGATGCACCAGGGGGTGATCGAAGACGGGCTGCTGCCAGAAGCGGGCGAACTGCGCGGGGTGATGGCACAAATGGAAGCCTTGCTTGAGTTGCTCGAAGGGAAAACCCCTCGCAAGAAAGAGGGCGAACTCTGAGGGATGGGGGTCGAGGTGCCGTCCTCCCGTGCCAAGGGGACGGTCCCTTTGGCGGCTCAGCCCCCTTGCCTTGATGGGTTTTCACCGGTTTCCTTGCAGCGTCCCCATCACCCGCCCGGGCTCTTTGGCCTCGGGCTTTTTTATTGGGATCCCCTATGGGTGGGGTGAAAGGGCTGCCACACCACCAGAAATGGTGTAGATATAGGGAGCAGGGTTCCGGGCCGGGTGATGGGGATCACCGCCGGCGCTTCCGGCCCACTGACATGTCAGTGGGTTCCATGGAATCGGCCACCAGCGGCCCTGCCTCCCTTCTCCTCCAGCTGAAAGCGACCTAAGCTGCAAACCTGGTTGCTTCGTTGGACGAACCTGTTGCGCTATCAGCAAACCCGGTTCCAAACCAGCATTGCAGAAGCCAATGCGCGCCTACAGGAGTGGGCGATCAATCCCTGGCGCAGGGTGTCCCTGCTGCTGTTGACGTTGCTGATCAGCTTTGTGATTGGCGTTGGGTTGGGCACCATCTCCGGTGCTCTCGACCTGATGGACCTTGTTGGCGCCGTGATCTGCGTGGCGGTGTTGGAGCTCAGCATCCGCAACCGGAGAAGCCTGCGTCAGGGCGATCGCCATCAGCTGCTGCTCAACCTTGTGGACATGGCTCGGGTGGGATTGCTTTACGGGTTGCTGCTCGAAGGTTTCAAGCTTCTTTGAGCGCGAACTCCTCAGGTAGGGCCGCTGCCAAGAGGTAGAGCAGAGCCATGCGGATGGGCACTCCATTGCGCACCTGTTCATCCACCAGGCTGTAGCGGAGATCATCCAGCAGCTCGCCAGCCATTTCCACCCCCCGATTCACCGGACCGGGATGGAGCACCGGCACACACCTGCCGCAGAGAGCCAACATCCGATGGTTCAGGCCATAGCGACGGTGATAACTCTCGAGGCTGGTGAGCAGATGCTGATGCATCCGTTCCTTTTGCAGCCTCAGAGTCATCACCGCATCCGCGGCTGGCAGAGCCTCCTCCAACGCATGCACCACGCTCACCTTGCCGCGGCTGATGACGGGATCCTCCTGCTGACCGGGGGGAGGGGCCTCAGTGAATTGAGCGAAGCTTGTGGGCAGCAAGGTTGGCGGACCGCAGAGCACCACCGATGCGCCACAGGCGGTGAGAGCCCAGAGGTTCGAGCGGGCCACCCGCGAGTGCAGCACATCGCCCACGATCACAATGCGCCGGCCCCTCAAAGCCTCTGGCGACGGCTTGTCCGGCTCGAAATGACGGGCCAAGGTAAACAGGTCGAGCAGGGCCTGGCTGGGATGGCTGTGAAGGCCATCTCCTGCATTCAGCACTGCTACGCCGGCACCAAGGCTCTCCAGGTCGCGGGCGAGCTTCTGCGGGACGCCTGCGCAGCGATGGCGCACCACGAGCACGTTGCTCCCCATGGCCACGTAGGTGCGCGCCGTATCCAACAGGCTTTCACCCTTGCCAAGGGAACTGGAGGCGGGCGCAAACGATTGCACATCGGCCGAAAGGCGACGTGCCGCCAGCTCAAAACTGCTGCGCGTGCGGGTGCTCGGCTCAAAAAACAGGGTGGTCACCATGCGGCCCTGCAACGCCGGGAGCTTGCGGGCTCCCACCACAGGGAGCGCCCGAAAGCGCTGGGCCAGCTCCAACACGGTGGCGAAATCCTCCACGGAGAAGGAGGCCAGATCCAACAGGTGGGAATGGCGCCAGGGCTTCATGCCAACCATCCTGCTTCAGCCACCCACGCCAGCGACCGGCGCGGGGCCCCATCGCCACGAGCCCGGCGGCTGACGCTGCGACTAGGCCAGAGATACCAACGCCATGGCAGATCCTGGCCCTCTCGGATCCCAATGCGGGTGGTCGCGATCACCACCTGGCGGTCCTCCTTCTGCCACAGGTCCATTCGATCCTGGAGCTTTGCAGGTCGGGGCGCCAACCAGAGGCCGTAATCGGGCAGCGCCGGGAGGCCGTCCTGGCGGCGGTCGAGCCCAAATCGCCTGGCCAGAAGCGCGGGCCCTGCCGCCACCCTCTCCGATTCCTGCGGCAGGACCAAAGCCCGCAACAACACGCCGTTGGCCCAATCGGAGCGATCGGTCACCACATTCACACAGTGGTGGATGCCATAGCTCACGTACACATAGAAACGCCCAGGCTCACCAAACAGGGTTTCGTTGCTGGGGGAACGGCGGCGATAACCGTGGCAGGCGGGCTCCTCCTGGGAATACGCCTCCGTTTCCACAATCACGCCCCACAGCAACTCGCCATCCTCTTGGCGTTTGACCAGCAGACAGCCGATGAGATCCGGGGCAACCTGCTCGGCGGGGCGGCTGAAGAAGGCTTTTGGGAGGTGCTGGGAGCGCGGGGTGGAGATGGAAGCAGCTGAATCAATCAGATCAACTTATTCTGATAAACATGCCGAATGTCAAGCCTCAATACAATAGAAATGTCTGGAAGGGAAAGGTAAAACCGCTGTCCAGCAAAGCGCCTTACTCGTTAAATGGCACCTTGCCAAAGCGCCATCAAGAGCTGGCGTGGGAGTTGGACCAACCAAGGAGGGCAGGAAGCGTGCCAAGGGCGACTTCCGAGCGGTGCGCCAGCAACAGGACCCACCGCTCGGGAAACGATCCCAACGCCAAGGCGGCCTGAGTCAGGAAAAGCGGCGTGGCCAGACCAGTTTGTTGACCAGGCAGCCTTTGATTTGGAGCCAAACGCATGTGGTGAGCAAGACACAGTTGCGGCAGGAACCCTGCGATTCCCTCACAATGAATGGACGTGAGACGAATCCTGATGAGCGACGGCTTCACCCTGGCCTCAGTTTTACTGGTGAGCAGTGGTTTGTTCTGTCTGAGCACCTTGTTTTTTGGAACCAAGGGCGGCTTCTATGACAGCGATGACTACGACGGGAACGGAACTGCCCACTAATTGCAAGACTGGCTCTCCAAGCATCTTTGAGCTTCTGAGGCAGGGAGTGCCCTTTGCGGCGAGCTGAAGGGACAAGCCTCAGCGAGTGTCAAGGGAGCCCGAGACGCTCGGCTTCTGGACATTCACCTGTGGTGGCAAGGTCCTCGACTCCAACCAGACGGTTGACCGAGGCCAGCCTCGTGCTGACTGCCCCGATGGAATCCATCCGCACACACACCTCCCAGCTCTGGCGCTCATCGGCATCGTCATCCTCCTCCTCGTAGCGGAAGGTGACCAGATCAGCGTCGACATCAACGACGGTGGCGTCCTCCAACCAACATTGTTGATCCTTGAGAAACACCCAGACAGGCCGCTGCTCGACGCAGTATTGAGCAAGCTTGCGGTGCAACATGTCGCTGCCGCGGGTTGCACAATTTTAGG